>QHWK01000282.1 GCA_003223775.1 Acidobacteriota bacterium | reverse complement strand
TCTCCGGGATGATCGCGTTGATCACGTGCAGCCCGCCGGCGGACCACGCCGCCCCGAGCGCGCCGCCGGCGAACGCGAGCAGCGCGCTCTCGACGAGCAGCTGGCGTACGATGCGCCAGCGGGAGGCGCCGAGCGACGCGCGCACGGCCATCTCGTGGCTCCGCGCCGACGCGCGCATCAGGAGCATGTTCGCGGCGTTCGCACAGGCAATCAGCAGCACCATGACGGCGACGAGCACGAACGCGATCCAGACGGCGTCGGTCAGGCGGCCCAGGTAGCGCTCGTTGATCGTCACGGCGCTCAGCGCGATGCCGGCATTCGTCGCGGGGTACTCGCGCGCCAGCGCCTCGGACGCCGCGGCGAGCGACGCCCGAACCGCGCCGAGCGTCGTCTCGTCCTCCATGCGCGCGACGACGTTGAGCGCGCGCGCGAGGCGGCGCTCGGTCGCGATGCCCGGCATCGCCGCGAGCGGCAGCCAGATGTCGGTGACGTTGGGAAATCGAAACGGCTCGCGCATCACGCCGACGATCGTCGCCGGCGCGCCGTTCACGCGGACCGATCGCCCGACGACGGACGGATCGGCGCCGTAGCGGGATCGCCAGACGCCGGCGGTGAGGATGGCGGCCGGCGGCGCGCCCGGTCGATCGTCGGCCGGCTCGAAATCGCGTCCCACGAGCGGCCGCTCGCCGAGCATCCGGAACGTCGCGGCGGACACGTAGGTCGCCAGCGCGCGATCGGGCGCGCGATCGTCGTCGCCGAGCACGGCCGGCGCGCTCGCGAACGCCGACACGTCGCGCACGCCGGCCGCCGCGGCGCGGATGCGGTCGAACTCGCGGTACGAGAGCGCGACGTCGCGGCTGTGCGAGTCGCGCGCGCCGAGGAAGAGGACGCGGCCGACGTTCGGAATCGGCAGGCCGCGCACGCAGACGGCGTCGACGAGCACCCACTGCAGGTTCGTCGTGCCGATTCCGAGGCCGAGCACCGTCGCGACCACGATCGAGAACGCGCGCTCTCGCGTGAAGAGCCGCGCGGCGAAGCGGACGTCGCGCCCGAGATCCTGCGCCCACGCGGGCATCCAGACGTCGCGCGCGCGGTCCGCGGCGAGCGCGCCGCTCCCGAACGTCCGCTGCGCCGCTGCCGCGGCTTCCGCCGGCGGCATGCCTTCGGCGGCGAAGCGCCGCTCCGCCATCGACCGATGGAAGGCGAGCTCCTCGGAGAGATCGTCGTCGAGACGGCGCCACCGCAGCCACCGGCGCACGCGGCGAAGGAGATCACGCATGGCCCGCTCCCATCGTTTGTCGATGGGAGCATGCCCGACGCCGCGCCGTCTGTCAACGGCTGGAGCGTTGCGGAATCGAAGGGCCGCCCCTTGCGCGAATGTGTGGCTTCATCGCCGATCGTATCGTAAGCTACGCGCGTCCGATGGAGCCCCAGGTGACTGGTATGACAAAACGACGGTGGCTTGTCGCCGCCGGGATCGCAGCCGCGGCGGCCGCGGCGCTGAGCGCGCAGGCGCCCGCGCAGCCCGACTGGCCCAAGGTCGAAGAAGAGACGATGCGCCACTATCAGGCGGTGCTGCGGCTCGACACGCGCAACCCGCCTGGGAACGAGCACATCGTCGCCGAGTACGTGAAGAAGGTGCTCGACGCCGACGGCATTCCGTCGCAGATCGTCGGCTCGGACATGAACCGGCCGAATCTGATCGCGCGCCTCAAAGGCAACGGCAGGAAGCGCCCGCTGCTCATCATGGGCCACAGCGACGTCGTCACAGTGGACGACGCGAAGTGGAAGTTCCCGCCGTTCAGCGCGACGCGCGACGGCGGCTACGTGTACGGCCGCGGCACGGTGGACGACAAGGACAACCTCACCGGCTCGCTGATGACGATGCTGCTGCTGAAGCGGCTGAAGGTGCCGCTCGACCGCGACGTGATCTTCGTCTCCGAGTCGGGCGAGGAAGGATCGACCGGCGTCGGCATCGGCTATCTCGTGAAGGAGCATTTCGCGGACATCGACGCCGAGTACTGCCTCGCCGAAGGCGGCGGCGTCACGCGCATCGGCGGCGGCGTGAAGTACGCGACGGTGCAGACGCTCGAGAAGATGCCGCGCGGCATCGAGCTCGTCGCGCACGGCATCTCCGGCCACGGATCGGTGCCGCTCAAATCGAACGCGATCGTCCACCTCGCCGGCGCCGTGGCGAAGATCGGCGACTGGCGCCCCGAGATCCGCTTCAACGAGACGACCGGCACCTACTTCCGCAAGCTCGCGTCGATCTCGCCGCCGGAAGTCGCGAAGTACTATCGCGACGTGCTCTCCACCGATCCGAAGGTGCAGAAAGCGGCCGACGACTGGCTGTTCGAGAACGAGCCGCGGCACTCGTCGATGCTGCGGACGTCCGTGTCGCCGAACATCTTCACCGGCGGCTATCGATCGAACGTGATTCCGTCGGAGGCGAAGGCGACGCTCGACGTGCGCGCGCTGCCCGACGAGAACCCGGCGAAGTTCCTCGAGCAGGTGAAGCGCGTGGTGAACGATCCGGCCGTGGACGTGCGCTTCACCGGGCAGAACGAGCGGCCGGCGGGGCCCGACGCGCGGCTCGACTCCGAGGCATACAAAGCGCTCGAGGCCGCGGGGACGCGCATCTACAACACCGCCACGCTGCCGACGATGAGCACCGGCGCCACCGACATGGCGCAGCTGCGCGCGAAGGGCGTGCAGTGCTTCGGCATCGGCCCCGCGACCGACATGGAGGACGGCCCGAAGGGCTTCGGCGCGCACAGCGATCAGGAGCGGCTGCTCGAGAGCGAGCTGCACCGCTTCGTGCGCTTCAACTACGACGTCGTATTCAATCTCGCGAGCTCGCGATAGGAGGAGAGGTATGCGTTATCTGATGGCCGCCGTGGTGCTGCTCTCTGGTGCGCTCGGCATCGCGGCATTTGCGGGGCAGACGCCGCAGCCGCCGGCGTCGCAGCCGCCGGCGTCGCAACAGCCGGCCGTGGCCGATCCGTATGCGAACAACGCGCAGGCCGGCGCGACGCAGTTTCCGCTCGCGGCGCAGGCCGGCCGCGACAGCAACGCGCGCAACGTCCCGCCGACCGGCGCCATGAACACCGGCCCCTTCGATCCGACGACGTGGAAGAACGGCCACGCGTTCGATCCGCCGGCCGGCTCGAAGATCTGGAATCCGGTGAAGCTCAAGATGATGCGCGGCGAGAAGGTGACGGGCGGCACACTCTTCAGCGCCACCGATCCGGCCACCTACTGCGCGATGGCCAACGCCGGCTACGACTTCATCTGGACCGAGATGCAGCACAACGATCGCGACTGGGGCGCGGTCGCGCGGATGTGGCGCACCTGTCCGTACGCGAAGGCGGTGCCCGGCGTGCGCGTGGCGTACACCGACGAGCG
>QHWK01000281.1 GCA_003223775.1 Acidobacteriota bacterium | reverse complement strand
CGTGGGTGACGAGGACGATCGTCGTGCCTCGCTTCTGATGGATCGCGCGCAGCAGATCGAGGATGAGGCGTCCGTTGGCGCTGTCGAGGTTCCCCGTCGGCTCGTCGGCGAGCACGATCGGCGGATCGTTGGCGAGCGCGCGCGCCAGCGCGACGCGCTGCTGCTCGCCGCCCGACAGCTGCGACGGGTAGTGATGCGAGCGGCCGGTGAGGCCGACTTCCTCGAGCAGCTGGTGCGCGCGCGAACGGACCGCGTCCACGCCGGCAATCTCCATCGGCACCGCCACGTTCTCGTACGCGGTGAGCGACGGAATCAGGTGAAAGAACTGGAAGACGAAGCCGATCTTCTCGCCGCGCAGCTTCGCGAGCGCGTCCTCGCCGAGCCGCGTGATGTCCACGCCGTCAATCAGCACCGAGCCGGACGTCGGCGCGTCGAGCCCCGCGATCAGGCCGAGCAGCGTCGACTTGCCGCTGCCCGACGGGCCGACGATCGCGACGAACTCGCGTTGCGGGATCCGGAGCGAGAGCGGATGCAGGATGGTGAGGGGCTCCGACCCGCTCATCACCGTTTTCGAGACCTCGCGCAGCTCGATCATGATCCGGAGCGCTTCTCCCCTTCGGCCAGCGGCTTCAGCGCCGCCCACACGTTGTCGGCAAGCATGCGCGCCCCGGCGGCCGTGGGATGGATCCCGTCGCGCTGGTTGAGCGTGTCGCTGCCGGCCACTCCCGTCAGAAGGAACGGGACGAAAGCGACGTGGTACCGCTGCGCGAGCGCCGGATACACCCTGTGAAACGAGACGATGTAGTCGCGGCCGAAGTTCGGCGGCGCCTCCATGCCGGCGAGCACCACCTTGATGCCGCGCGTCTGCGCGCGCTCGATGATCGACCCCAGATTGCGCTGCAGCTCGTCGGGCGGCAGCGCGCGCAGCGCGTCGTTGCCGCCGAGCGCGACGACCAGGATCCGCACGTCCCCCTCGAGCGCCCAGTCGAGGCGCGCCAGCCCGCCGGCGGAGGTGTCGCCCGAGACGCCGGCGTTGACGACCTCGAAATCGAGGCCTTCCGCGTCGAGCCGCCGCTGCACGAGCGCGGGGTACGACTCGCTCATCGCGAGGCCGAGTCCCGCCGTGAGGCTGTCGCCCAGGAAGACAATCCGCGGCCGCGCGCGCGCGGCGGCGGTCCGCGCCGGCTGCGAGGCGCTCGAAGACGGCGTGGGCCGAGACGATGGCGCAGGCGGCGCGCTCCGGGCATCGTCGCGCGTGTCGTGGGGCGAGCACGCCACGAGAAGAACGCAAAGGAGGCAAAGGCCGTTCTTGACTCTCATCGGAGACCGAGCTGCTGCTCGAGCGCCGCGATCGCGTCGGCGAGCATCTGTCTGTGCGCCGGCGTGCGCGCCGCGGCCAGATCGGCGCGCGCCCGCGCGAGCGCGAGCTCGATCGTCCGCCGGCGGCTGCGCGCGTCGCGCTCCGCCGCCGTCAGCTCGGCACCGCGCGGCGCGCTGCGCGCGGCTTCCGCCTGCTGGAACTCGACGTCCTTGCTCTCGAAGCCTCGTGCCATCGATCGACGTACAGTATTCTACGCGGATGGAAAGCGCTCACGAGTTGCAGACGCGGTGGCCCGCGCTCGAGGTGGACGCCAAGCGCGCGCGGCTTCAGCGATCGCTGCAGATCGCGGCGGGTCCGCTCGCCGCCGCCTTCGAACGATCGGCGCCGGCCGCCGACCGCGCGGCCGCCGGCCTGTGGCGGCGAGACGCCTCGGTGTGGACGACCGATCGCGCGGTGCAGCAGGCGATCGCCGATCGTCTCGGGTGGATGAGCTCTCCCGCGCTGATGGCGGATTCGCTCGATCGTCTGCGGACGTTTGCCGACGCGGTGAAACGCGACGGCTTCACCGACGTCGTCTTGCTCGGCATGGGTGGATCGAGCCTCGCGCCCGAAGTGCTGCATGAGGTCTGCGGCATCGCGCCCGGGTGGCCGCAGTTCCACATGCTCGATTCGACCGATCCCGCGGCGGTGCGCGCGGTCGAGACGCCGCCGAGGACCACGCTGCATCTTCTCGCGAGCAAGTCCGGCGGCACGATTGAGCCGAACGTTCTCGCGGCGCATTTCAAGCAGCGGCTCGTCGACGCCGGCATCGAGCGATGGGCCGACCAGTTCGTCGCGATCACGGATCCGGGCACGGCGCTCGATCGGCGCGCGCGCGCGGAGGGGTTCCGCGACGTCTTCCTCAATCCGGCCGACATCGGCGGCCGCTACTCGGCGCTCTCGTTCTTTGGCCTCGTGCCCGCCGCGCTCATGGGACAGAAGGTCGGCGAGATCGTCGCGTGGGGCCTCGCGATGCTCGCCGCGAGCGAACCGGACTCCTCGACGGGCGCGGCGTCGAATGCGGCCGTCGGCCTCGGCCTCGCCATGGCCGCAGCCGCACGCGAGCGCGTGGACAAGATGACGCTCGTCGTGCCGCCCGCGCTCGATGCCTTCGGCCTCTGGGTCGAGCAGCTGATCGCCGAGAGCACCGGCAAGCACGGCACCGGCATCGTGCCGATTGCCGGCGAGCCGCTCGGCGATCCGGCGTCGTACGGCCGCGATCGCCTCTTCGTCCGCGTCCGCCTGCAGGACGGCGCTGCCGACGCGGCGCGCGATGCGCGCGCGCATACGATTGCCGCGGATCGCGCGGCGGTGGACGTCGAGATGCCCGAACGGCTCGCGCTCGGCGCCGAGTTCGTCCGCTGGGAGATCGCGACCGCGGTCGCCGGCGCGCTTCTCGGCATCGATCCGTTCGATCAGCCGAACGTGCAGCAGGCGAAAGACGCGACGCAGGCGCTGCTCGCGCAGTACACGACGTCGGGCGCGCTGCCGATCGCGCCGCCGGACCGGACGCTCGCCGACGGCACGACGATCACCCTCTCCTCGGCCGCGCGCCGCGCCTCCGCCGATCCCGACGCGTTCCTCTCGCTGCTGCGCGACGGCGACTACTTCGCGCTGCTCGCGTATGTCTCCACGAGGGACGCCGCGCTCGACGCCGCGCTCCAGGCGCTGCGCCGATCGGTCCGCGACGCGACGCGCGCCGCGACCATGTTCGGCTACGGACCGCGGTACCTCCATTCGACCGGGCAGCTCCATAAAGGCGGGCCGAACAGCGGCGTATTCGTCCTCATCACGGCCGCGCCGCGGCCCGACCTGCCGATCCCCGGCGAGCCGTTCTCGTTCGGCACGCTCGAGCTCGCGCAGGGCGTCGGCGATTTTGCGTCCCTCGACACCGCCGGACGGCGCGCGATGCACGTCCATCTGCCGGCGCCCGAGGCGGCGAAAATCGCCGCGCTCGGCACGACGCTCCTTGCGCGCATTCCGCGCGCGGGTTGAGCGACGCAGAGAGGCGACCCTGAAAGGGTCGCCCTACGGTACGCCCCTACGGTAGGGCGTCGCAGAGAGGCGACGCTGAAAGGGTCGCCCTACGGTATGCCCTACGGTAGGGCGACGCAGAGAGGCGACGCTGAAAGGGTCGCCCTACGGTATGCCCTACGGTAGGGCGTCGCAGAGAGGCGACGCTGAAAAGGGTCGCCCTAAGGTACGCCCCTACGGTAGGGCGACCCTTTCAGGGTCGCCAACCACCGGAGCATCGATGCAACTGGGATTCGTCGGCCTCGGCAAGATGGGTTTGA
>QHWK01000280.1 GCA_003223775.1 Acidobacteriota bacterium | reverse complement strand
GACGAAAACCCGGCGCGCCGAGACGGCCGAAATGAAAAGGACCTGACGAACGGCGCGGAGGAGGAACCGCTCGTCAGGCCCATCGGGCTCGGGCCGGAACCCCGAATCCCGAACTGCGAACCAATCCGACAAACGGAGAACCAACCCGAGAACCGACCCTGGAACCGGAACCCTCCTGATTACCAGAAGTACGTGATCCGTCCCCAGACGGTATTCGCGGTATACGGCCGATACGCGTAGCCGATCTGGATGAGCGCGGGCGCGGCCGTCGCCGGAAGCGCGAGGCTCGGTTGCGGACCGAGCGCGAAGTCGTTGACGGCGTACTTGTCGAACCAGTAGGCGATGCCCGCCGCGAGATGCCGCGTGAGAAAGTACTTCACGTCGCACGTTCCGCGCTGCAGTTCGTTGACGACCGCCGGTAGCTGCGCCGGGAATATCGGCGTCGCCACCGGCGATCCGGCCGCAAGCGCGTAGACGTACGTCGACTGCGCGCGGCTGTAATCGTAGCCGACCCGTACTTCGGTCTTCGGTACCAGCTTCAGCAGGTCGAGGGAGGCGTTGAACGTCTTCACCGTGTCGGCGCTATCGTCGGTCCAATCGCGCGTCGGGTCGTTGAACTGCTGCGTCGGATCGCTGAGAAACTGCTCGGTATTCGCCGGCAGCGGATTCGCCGTGCGCGACGCCTGCAGCGCGGTGTACTTTTCCCAGCCGTAGTTCATGCCGACGCTCACCGCGTCGCCCGGCACGAGGTCGAAGCCGACGGAGTAGACGTGGTTGTCGTTGTTGCGCAGGCCCAGATTGGTGCCCGGATACTCTTCCCTCCCGACGGCGGCGCTGCCGCTGAACGAGAGAATCGAGATCGGCATCACCTGCACGATCGCCGAGAAGCGATCGCGGTTGCGATCGGAGATGTCGAACTGCCGCAGCGTCGGCTGCTCGCCGATGGACAGCAGCTCGAGCCCGTCGACCGGCGAGCCGGTGCGCTTGCCGTGCTCGTAGATGCCCCGCACAGCGAGCCAGCCGACGCCTGTCAGATCGACCGATGCCCGCGCCGTGTCCTCTGTCGTCTTCTCGACGATGCGGAAGGTTCGGTCGACGGCTTCGCGCGTGTAGCCGGCGCGGAACCCGAGGATTCTCGTCGGCGAGTACGACGCGTCGGCATCGAAGGTGTGCCGCGTGTAGCCGAGCGGCTCCGACTCGTGATTGAGCGTCGCGGTGTACGCGGTGTCGTAGTTCACGTAGCCGCCCGTTTCGAAGATCGGCGTGCGGTTGTCGAACTCGTATTGACGATAGCGGGCGCTGAACCAGAGCGTCCTGGTCGGACGCGACGTGAAGTTGTAGTTCATCGCCGTCACGCGCGCGTCGGCCTCGGCCGTCTGCCGCTCTAGCGGGACGACCGGCAGCGCGGTGTTGGCCGTCATCGGCAGCAGCGGATCGTTCTGCGTCATGCTGCCCAGCGAGAGATACGCCGTCGCGCGGCTGCGTCCCGGCAGATTGAGGCCGCCGCTCACGCTGGCCGTGTTCATGTTGCTGTTCGGCCAGAGTGATTCGCGGCCCACGTTGGGCGCCGAGGCGCCCGCCGCCGCCGCCGCGTCGGAGACGCGGACCGGGTTGTCCCAGGTGAGCGTCGTGATGTTGTTGCGGAAGAACGAGCCGTCGTAGGCGATTTTCGCAAAGCCGCGGCTGTTCCCGAATTCGAGCGCGGTGCCGAGCTCGGTCGTCCGGTGATCGATCGGGACCGCGAGCTCCACAGTCGCCGGCGTGCCGCCGATGCCGAAGCTGCCGGCCCACGGCTGCGCTCCCTCGCGATCGGTGTTCTTCACCAGGATCTTGAAATCGACGCTCGGCGTCGCGCTGTAGATCAGGCTGACGTTCGCGATGTCGCGGCGGCTGCGAAGCTCGAACGGCGACGCCTGCCCCACCGCGCTCACGAGCGTGGTCGTCTTGTTCTGCAGCGCGGTGCGAATCGTGTTGTTGATCGACAGCACGCCCGGCGCCGTCTCGGTGTAGAGCGACTGCGTCGTGTCGCTGTAATAGATCGGAATCTGGTTCCACTCGAAGGCCGCCTTCACCTTGCCGTAGTTGTTGTACGCTCCCGCGAGCCGCTGATCGCGATAGCCGAGGTGATCGCCTTCGAGCTTGAGCAGGTACCTGTCCGTCGTCCTCCCCCATCGGATCCGATCGATCGTGCCGCCGTCGCGCAGATCCTGATAGCGCTGGAACCGCGACTGATCCGATCCCTCGGCGAAGATCGTGCCGCGGACGCCGAAGTCGACCTGATTCGTGAGCGGAAACTCGGACGTAGCCGCAGTCGTCTGTTTCGGGACGTCCTGCTGCGGCGCGCCTTGCGGGTTCTTGTCCTGCGCCAGTGCTCCCGCGGACATCAGGAGCAGCGCGGCGACCATGGTCGATAGTCTGTTGCGCATTGTCGTGCTCCTGTTACCGGAGGAACTGGGCTCCGGCGGGGTGATTCGAACCGTGAATCTGCGCGTGGCAGTTCACGCATGCGCGTCCGACGACGCGGCTGCTGGCGCTGGCCAGTTGCGTGCCGTCGTAGATCGTTGCGGGATGGCGGCTGCTGACGTGGCACCGCTGGCACAGCATCGGCGCCTTCGCGACCAGCATCCGGTCGTTGTTCGAGCCGTGCGGATCGTGGCAGCTCGCGCAGTTCTCGCGGCCGGCGGCGTGCTCCCAGAGGAACGGTCCGCGCTTCTCGGCGTGGCAGCTCGCGCACGCCTCGTTGATCGTGTTGCCCACCTTGAGCATCCGCACGTTGTTCGATCCGTGGGGGCTGTGGCAGGACGTGCACTCCATCTTGCCTTCGCGAAGCGGCATGTGGCCGAACTTCCTCGTCTTCATCGCTTCCGGCTTGTGGCAGGTCGCGCACGTTTCGGTGGCTGTCGCCGTTTTCAGCTGGAACTTCTCGGATTTCGCGGCGTGGACGCTGTGGCAGCTCACGCACGACACGTTGCGCGCGTCGTGCATGCTTCCCTGCCAGTCGGCGTGCGGGCCCTTGCTATGGCAGGTGAGGCACGTCGCGTTGGCGTCGCGCGCGCTCAGGACGTTGAAGCGCCGGATGTCTTCCTTCTTTCCGGAGTCGACATGCTTCTGTCCCGGGCCGTGGCACGTCTCACAGCTCTGGCCGGCCGTCTTGCCGGCAGGCGTGTGCACGTTCTGCGCCTTGCCGTGCAGCGTCGCGCGAACGCTCTTGCCTTCGGCTTCGTGGCACGTCGCGCAGGTTTCTTCGCCGACGAAGTTGCTCGCCTGCGCGGGATCCGTGGCGGGCGGAGGCGCTGCGGCATGGGTTGCGGCTGCCGCGGCCACGCGTCCGGCGAGCAGTCCGGCTGGTGGCGGCGCGGTCCTGTCGCTCGCAGCGATCACGCCGATCGCCGCCGTCCAGACGAGCGCGAGCGCGGTTGCCAGCGTGCGCGCCGGAAAACCGTCACTGCGAAGTGTCATGTGCGTCGAGCCCCTGTTCGAGTGCCGTTCGGGAATCCGGCAGAATGACCGACTCCCGCAGGCAGAGGTGCAACGGGGATGCCCGCGTCATGTGTAACGGGTAGTCGTGGATCTGGAGTTGTTTAGCGCGAATCGCGCAGGTCA
>QHWK01000279.1 GCA_003223775.1 Acidobacteriota bacterium | reverse complement strand
GCGGCCGGCGCGCCGGCGCGCGCCGCCGCGTACGGCGCGGCCGCAGCTGTCTTCGCCGCCTACGCGATCTGGGGCAGCCTGTTTCCGTTCGACTTCCAGCACGCCCCGATCGCGAACGTTGTCGCGCTGTCGGACCTGTGGCTGGCGCAGCGGCTGTCGCTGACCGATCTCGCCTCGAACGTGCTCCTCTTCCTGCCGATCGGGCTGTTCGCGGCGGCGTTCGTCGAGACGCGCGCGCGCGCGGCGAGCGCCCGCGCGATCGCGGCGGTCTTCGCGTGTACCGCGGCGCTGAGCGTCGCCGTCGAGATCGGCCAGGCGTTCGTGCCGGCGCGCACGCCGTCGATCCTCGACGTGCTCGCGGAAGCGGCCGGCAGCGCGCTCGGAATCGCGCTGTGGCGAATAGCCGGGGCCGAGCTCGACGATCTGCTGCAGCTCGTGGTCCATCGCATCGCTCGAGCCACTCGGGCCGAACGAATGCTGCTCGCGTACGTCGTGCTGTTCGCGGTCTGGTGGTGGCTGCCCGGCGACTTCACGCTGCGGCCGGGCGAGATCGCGGACAAGTTCGAGCACAAGCGCCTGCTGCTGCCGTTCGTCCCGTCGCCCGATGCGGTGCCGCCGGCGTCTCTCGTCGCGATTGCCGGTGCCGCGATCCCGATCGGGCTCGCCGCCGCGCTGTGCGGACAGCCTCGCGGAAGCCGGCGATCGATCGCGAAAGCCGCGGGGATCGCGATGCTCTTCGTCGTCCTGCTCGAAGCCGCACAGACGCTCATGTTCTCGCGCACGACCGATGCGGCCGCGGCGCTCGAGGCGATGGCCGGCGCGGCGCTCGGCGCGTGTCTCGCGCGGCAATCGCGGCGCCCGCACGCCGACCCGCTGCGCGCGTCGACGCTCGCGTCGGCCGCGCTCGTCGCCGTGTGGATCGCCGCCGCTGCGATCTGCGCGTGGTGGCCGCTGGCGATTGCGCTCGACGCGGAGCACGCGCATCTGCAGATGACGCGGTGGTCGCTCGCGCCGTTCCGCATGCCGCTGAACGCGGCGGCGATCGTGCCAGGCGCCGCGCTCGCCGCGGCCGCGGGCCTCTTCGTGCGCGCACGCGTGTCGCCGCGGTTCATCCGGCTGCAGTCGCTCGCCGCGCTCGCGCTGGTCGGCGGCCTCTTCCTCGCGATCGAGGCGGGCCGCCTGTTGCTCGTCGACGGGCGGCCGACGCTCGTGACCGTCGTCGTCGAGTGCGCCGCGTTCGCCGCGGCGCTGCGTGTGCGGCCGATCGGCTCGGCGCTCGTTCGCCGCACCGAGTCCTGTTAGGCTGCTAAGCGGATGGCCGTCGTCGACTTGCCTCGATTGATCGTGCGCGTCTCGCCGCACCACGCTCCAGGCCGAACATTCGTTGCCGAACCGATCACCGTCGGCGTGCCGTTCCCGATGGGGTTCGCGCGCGACGCGGATGATCTGCGCGGGTTCGACGAGCGGGGAGCGCCGATCGCCGTGCAGGCGTCGGCCACGGAGCGCTGGGCCGACGGCAGCGTGAAGTGGGCGCTGCTCGATTTTCAGACGACGGACGACGACGTGCGCGATCGGGAGTACACGATTCGCGCTGACGCCGCCGCGCCGAGGCTGGTGCCGGACTCGCGCGTCGACGTCATCGAGCAGGCCGGCGGCGTCCGCGTGGACACTGGCGCCGCGCAATTCGAGCTGCGGGGGGGAACGAGCTTCCCCTGCGCCAGCGTGCGCTGCGACGGCGCCGACGCCATCGACGGCGCGCGCTCGACGCTCGTCGTCATGGATGCCGGCGGCCGCTCGCATCCGGTGGTGTTCACCGGCGTTGCCGTCGAGCAGAAAGGCGCGCTGCGAGCGACCGTGCGGCTCGACGGGTTCGCCGGTGATCGCGCGCGCCCGCTGCTGCAGGTCATCGCGCGCGTGCAGCTCTTCGCCGGGTCCTCGGCGTTGCGCGTCGCCGTCACGCTGCGCAATCCTCGCCGCGCGCAGCATCCGGGAGGCTTCTGGGAGCTCGGCGACCGCGGGTCGATCCGGCTGCGTGAGGCGTCGGTGCGGATCGCATTGCCGGCGGCGGTCGATCGCGTCGACGGCTCGATCGAGGCGACCTCACCGCTCGAGTCGTTCGCCGTTCCCGTCGAGCTCTATCAGGAGTCGAGCGGCGGCGAGGCGTGGCGGCACGAGACGCACGTCAACCGCGAGAACGTCGTCCCGCTGACGTTTCGCGGGTATCGGCTGCAGACGGGCGCGGCGGCGCGCCAGGGTTTCCGCGCCACGCCGGCGCTCCGCATCTCTCATGCGCGCGGAGCGGTGACGGTTGCCGTCGAGCACTTCTGGCAGAATTTTCCGAAGGCGATCGACGTCGGCGCGAACGAAATCGTCGTCGGGCTCGTGCCGCGTCAGTTCGCTGACCTGCACGAGTTGCAAGGCGGCGAGCAGAAGACCCATCGATTCGTCGTCGCGTTCGGCATCGATCCCTCGGCTGCCGACGCGCTCTGGTGGGGACGCGATCCGGCGACGACGGCCGCGTCGCCCGACTGGTATGCGCGAAGCGGCGCCGTGCCGTTTCTGTCGCCGGCCGATGCCGATCGCGACGATCGCTACCGCACGCTCGTCAACCTCGCCATCGAAGGCGACGACTCGTTCGAGCGCAAGCGCGAGGCGATCGACGAGTACGGCTGGCGGAATTTCGGCGACCTCTACGCCGATCACGAGAACGCGTTTGCGGCGGAAGGCAAGCCGATCGTCTCGCACTACAACAATCAGTACGACGGCATCGCCGGCTTCGCGATTCAGTTCATGCGCACGGCCGACGCGCGCTGGTGGCCGCTGATGCGCGACCTCGCCGCACACGTCGCCGACATCGACATCTACCACACCGACGCCGACAAAGCGGCGTACAACCACGGGCTGTTCTGGCACACGTACCACTACGTGGCGGCCGGCCGGTCGACGCATCGGTCGTATCCGCGCTATCCGGGCGTGAGCGGCGGGGGCCCCGCGAACGAGCACAACTACGCGACCGGCCTGCGGCTCCACTGGCTGCTCACCGGCGATCCGCTGTCGCGCGACGCCGCGATCGAGCTCGCGACGTGGGCAATCGACATGGACGACGGGAACAAGACAGTGCTGCGGTGGCTGAGCCGCGCGTATACCGGCCGCGCGAGCGTCACGCGCGAGCTCGGCTTCCACGGGCCGGGGCGCGGCGCCGGCAACTCGATCGTCGCGCTCGTCGACGGCCATCGCCTGACCGGCGACGCGCGATATCTCGCGAAGGCCGAGCAGCTCGTTCGCCGCTCAATCCACCCCGGGACGACATCGAGGCGCTCACGCTGCTCGACGCGGAACAGCGCTGGTCGTACGTCGTGTTCCTGCAGGCGCTCGGGAAGCTGCTCGAGTACAAGCGCGAGCTCGGCGAGATCGACGCGGCGTACGCCTACGCGCGCGCGGCGCTGCTGCACTACGCGCGATGGATGGCCGAGCGCGAATATCCCTACCTCGAGAAGCCGCAGATTCTCGAATACCCGACCGAAACGTGGGCGGCGCAGGACATCAGGAAGAGCGACGTGTTCTGGTTCGCGGCGAGCCACGCCTCCGGCGACGAGCGGCGGCGCTTCCTGGAGCGGGCCTCGTTCTTCTGGAACTACGCTGTCTCGACGCTGCTGCGATCGGAGACGCGAGCGCTGGCGCGGCCGATCG
>QHWK01000278.1:3878-5256 GCA_003223775.1 Acidobacteriota bacterium | reverse complement strand
TGTCGCGCACCCAGATCGAGATGAGCGGCGCGAAGCAGCCGATGGTGAAGAGGCCGGACGCCATCGCGAGCACGAAGAACAGAATCGCCGCGTGATGCAGGATGAAGCTCATCCCCTGCTTCATGTCGATCCAGATCTGGTGGATCCGGTTGCTCGACGATCCCGCGGGCGCGTGCAGCGCCGCCGGCCGGCGGATCACGACCGATCCGATCAGCGCCGCCGAGACGAGGAAGCTGATCACGTCGACGATGTAGCAGACGCGCGGCGTGAACGCGGCGACGATTGCGCCGGCCGTCGCGGGCCCGATGATGCGGCTGCCCAGGAAGGCGAGCTGCATGAGCGCGTTCGCCGCCAGCAGGCCGTTCACCGGCACGTGCGACCGGATCGTCACGGTCTGCGCCGGACCGAAGAACGCCGAGACGCAGCTGAGCGCGGCGAGCACGATGTAGACCTGCCAGATGGCCGTCGACGGAATCAGCAGCATCGCCAGCACCGCGCGGATCAGGTCGCTCGAGATCAGCGTCGGCTTGAGCGGCCACCGATCGACGAACACGCCGGCAATCGGGCCGACGAACACGATCGGCAGCATGTAGGCGATCTGCAGCCCCGTCAGCTGCGCCGCCGTGCCGTTCATGCGGAACGACACGACGGCAATCACCGCGAACAGCGCGAGGAAGTCCCCGAACAGGCTGATGACCTGCGCGAGCCACACGTTGCGCATCACGTCGATGCGCAGCACGTCCCGGAACGTCAAAGGCGCTGCCGGCGCGGCGGGCGCGCCGGCTGTCGCCGCTGCAGTGGACATGGGAAACGCTGATTATACGTTGGCGCCGGCGAGCGCGAGCAGCAATTCGTCGTAGGACGCGCGGAGCAGGCGCGCGATCGTCGCCCAGTCGGGCTGCGCCGTCTGCTCATCGCGCAGCGCCGCCGCCTTCGCGCGCAGCAACGCCGCCGCCGCGACGTTCGACGGCGTCGTCTCGTACAGCAGCGCGTACTCGTCGGCGATCAAGGCGCCGACGTGCTCCGGGCTGTTCTGCCCCGGCACGCGGCGCGCCGCCCACCACGCGAGCTCGGCGCGCGCGACCGCCGCCGGATCGAACGCCGCGCCGGTCCACGATCGCGCCTTCGCGTACGCCGCCTCGAGATCCGGCAGCACGACGTCGTAGCCGCTCTTCAGATCGCCGAACGTCGCGGCGGCGCGCGCGAGATGGAAGCCTTCGATCGCCGCCGTCGCCCACGAGTAGCGATACTGCTCGTGCAGCATCGTCACGAGCAGCGAGAACAGGCGGACGCGCTCTTTCGCGTAATACGCCTGCCACATGCGGACCTCGAGATCGGCGAGCCGAGCCGGCTGGAACACGCGCAGCGATCGCGGGCC
>QHWK01000278.1:0-3606 GCA_003223775.1 Acidobacteriota bacterium | reverse complement strand
CGTCCTCCGTCGCGTCGGTCGTCCACGTCGTGCAGCCCTGCGTGTGGCCGGGCGTCAGGTGCGCCGTCAGCGTGACGCCGCCGAGCGTCACCGTGTCGTTGTCCTTGATCACGCGGTCGACGCGGACCTTCTGCCAGCCCGCGGCGCCGAGCGCCGATCGATCGGTGCCCGTCGCGATCGCGTCGCGGTCGGCGTCCATGACGATCACCTGGGCGCCCGTGAGCCGCTGCAGATCCGCGTGGCCGCCGACGTGATCGAAGTGCGCGTGGCCCGCGAGGAGGATCTTCACGTCCGACAGCCGGAATCCGAGCCGCTCGACGTTCGCGCGAATGAACGGCACCGACTCGCGCTCGCCGCTGTCGATGACGATGCCGCCCGCCGGCGTGACGATGAGAAACGAGGAGAGGCCGCGGGTGCCGACGTAATAGATGTTGCCGACGATGCGCAGCGGATCGAACGGCTGCCGCCACCCCGCATCGCCCTGGGCGGACGTTCCGGCGATTGCCAGAATCGTAATCGCCACCGCCTGGAAGATTTTCATCGCGGAAAAATTATATGCTGAGGTTGCTAACCGGGCTCGACTGCGCGATGATGAGTGGACCCATGGGCCAATTGAAACGCCGCAGTGCGCCGATGAAGGGCCAGGAACTCATCTCGCTCGCGCAAAAGCTCGCGCGCGACGCCGAGCGGCACGCCATTCTTTCGGCGTCTCTCGAGAGACAGGCGGATCGACTGATGGTGGCCGGACTCCGCCTGCTGGATCGTCCCGGTAAACAGGTCCGCACGACCGTGTAGGGACTCCGCAATCCGCAATCCGCAATCCGCAATCCGCAATCCAGAAGCCCCGCGGTAGTATCATTCCCGCCATGCATCTCAGGTTCCTCGCGGCGCTGGCGCTCGCGGTCTGCTGCTCGGCGGCGGCCTGCGGGGGCATCGTCGATCCATCGAAGAACACGACGGACACCTTCAACGGCACCATCAATCACGGCGACCCGATCGCCTTCTTTCCTTTCAACTCGACGAAGACAGGCGAGATCTCGGTGAAGTTCACGGCGCTGGCGCCGGTGTCGACCGCGCTGATGGGCGTCCTCGTCGCGCAGGCGAACGGCGACGGGAGCTGCACCGGCAATCTCGGCCTCGTGCAGCAGAACAACTTCGCGCAGCTCAATCTGCCGTCGATCTCGGGGCAGATTCTCGAGCGGCGGTACTGCCTCGGTGTCTACGAATCGCAGACGCTGCTGCAGCCCGAGACGTTCACGGTCACCGTTTCACACCCGTAAGAGACCGCCGTTACAACCGCACGCCGCGATCCGTACGCGATCGCAGCGGCAAGGCGGCATGTCGCGTGCCTCCACGCGTTCGTCGCATAATGTCGCGGTGTCTGCGGCCGACGCGATCGACGAGCTGTACCAGCAGCCGCTCAGCGATTTCACGCGCGCGCGCAATGCGCTCGCGAAAACGCTCAGCGGCGCCGAGGCGCAGCGCGTCCGCGCGCTCGCGAAGCCGACCGTCGTCGCCTGGGCCGTGAACCAGGTGTACTGGCGCGCGCGCGCGGCGTTCGATCGCGTGATGAAGGCGGGCGCCGATCTGCGCAAGGCGCAGCTCGCCGCGCTGCAGGGCAAGGCGGCGGACCTTCGTTCGGCCAGCGACGCGCACCGCCGCGCGATTGCGGACGCGGTCGGCAACGCCGAGCGGCTCGCGGCGGGCGCGGGATCGAAGCCGTCACCCGACGCGCTCGCGCGGACCTTCGAAGCGCTGTCGCTCGCGGCGTCGCCCGCGGAGCCGCCGGGGCGGCTCACCGACGCGCTGCAGCCCGCGGGCTTCGAAGCGCTCGCCGGCATCACGCCGAAGAAAGGCGCGACGCCGTACGCGCCGGCGAAACCGGCGCACCACGCGCGCGCGGCCGTCGACACGCGGGATCACGATCGCGAGCGCGGATCGCGCGACGGCGCGCACGCGAAGGAGGACGCGAAGGCTGCACGCGCGCGAGCGGCCGAAGAGCGGAAACGCGACGCGGAGGCGCGTGAAGCCGCCGCCGCCGCGCGCACGCGCGAGGCGGGGCTGCGCAAGGCCGACGCCGCCGTCGCGCGCGCCGAAGCTGCCGAGAAGCTCGCGCGGGCGTCGTGGGAGCGCGCGCACGACGCGCTCCTCGAGGCCCGCCGCACGCGCGACGACGTGAAGAGAGCGCGCTGACCCGACCTGCCCGACTCACCCGGCCCGCCGGGCCTGCCCGGCCTGCCGGATCTGCCCGGCCTCGTGCTAACGTCTCCCGGCATGTTCACGATCGTGCTGGCCCTTCATTCCTGGATTCGCTGGATCGCGCTCGTCTCGACCGTCGGAGTCGCGTTTGCCGCCTTCCGCGGCAAAGTCGTTGGCCCTTCGTCTGTCGCCGACCGCTGGGCGATGGCGTCGATGATGGCGCTCGACATCCAGCTGCTGCTCGGGCTCGTCCTCTACCTCGGTCTCAGCCCGAACATGCGGGAGATCCTCAACCACTTCGGCGAATCGATGCGCCGCGCCGATCTCCGCTTCTACGCCGTCGAGCACATCTCGGCGATGGCCGCCGCCGTCATCTTGTCGCACGTCGGCCGCGTGCTGGCGCGCCGCGCGGCGACGCCGGCGGCAAAGCGCCGCCGCCTGCTCCTCACCTTCGGGCTCGCGACGGTGCTCATCATCATCGGGATCCCGTGGCCGGGGCGTCCCGGCGGGCGTCCGCTCTTCCGCTATGGTTCAAACAATACTGTCGGCGCTGTTCTCATCGTGGGCCGCTGAGATCGGCGCGCTGTTCTGGCTCGCGATCGCGCTGATCGCCGCGGTGCTCGAGGTGTCGGTCCCGCACTTCGGCTGCGCGTTCATCAGCGTCGCCGCCGTCGCCGCGGCCGCCGCCGCGTTTTTCGGCTTCGGCATCCCGGTGCAGATCGGCACGTTCGTCGTCGTGCTGACGGTGTCGATCGTCGCGCTGCGGGCGCGGCTGCTCGACCGCGTCGGCGGAAAAGGGCTCCCGTCCCGCACCGAGCCGCTCATCGGCCGCCACGGCCAGGTGACGCATGACATCGATCCGGTGCTCGGCACCGGACGCGTCAACGTCGCCGGCGAGGACTGGGCGGCGCGCAGCGCCGAGGCGATCGCAATCGGAACGCGAGTGCGGGTCGTCGGCGCCGACGGCATCGTGCTGGAGGTGATGCGCGCATGATTCCGTTCAACAGCATCGTCCTGCTCGGCATCGCCGTGTTCGTCCTCGTCGTGCTGCTGCGGACGATCAAGATCGTCCCGCAGAAGCAGGTGAAGATCATCGAGCGCCTCGGGCGGTTCCACCGCACCGCCGAGGCCGGGCTCAACACGATCGTGCCGTTTCTCGACTCGGTCCGCGCGACGATCGACCTTCGCGAGCAGATCACCAAGATCGAGCCGCAGCCGGTCATCACGCGCGACAACGTGACGATGGAGGTGGACGCGGTGATCTACTTCCTGATCGCCGATCCGGTGCGCGCCACCTATGAAGTGCAGAACCTCGCGTGGGGCCTCGAGCAGCTGACGCTCTCGGCGCTGCGCAACGTGATCGGCCAGCTCGATCTCGATCACACGCTCTCCTCGCGCGACACGACC
>QHWK01000277.1 GCA_003223775.1 Acidobacteriota bacterium | reverse complement strand
GTCGCAAGTCGTGCTCGGCGTCGTCGTCCTCGCGCTGTGGCAAACGCTCGTCTCGCTGAAGATCCTCGACGCGTTCTTCGTCAGCCGTCCGAGCGACATCCTGCAGCGCGTCGGCCGGTGGATCGTCAGCGGCACGCTGTGGGGGCATCTGGCGGTGACGCTCGAGGAATCGCTGCTCGGCCTGCTCGCCGGCGCTGCGCTCGGCATCTCGCTCGGCTTCGCGCTCGCGCGCTCCGCGTTTCTGGCGCTGGTGCTCGATCCGTACATCAAGATGCTCAACGCGGTGCCGCGCGTGGTGCTCGCGCCGCTGTTCCTCCTGTGGTTCGGCCTCGGGATCTGGTCGAAAGTCGCGCTCGCGGTGACGCTCGTCTTCTTCGTGATGTTCTTCAACACGTTTCAGGGCGTGCGGGACGCCGACCGCGTGCTGATCGACAACGTGCGCATGCTCGGCGCGACCGAGCGGCAGCTGGTCCGACACGTGCTCGTGCCGAGCGCGCTCACGTGGATCTTCTCGAGCCTGCAAACCAGCCTCGGATTCGCGATGGTGGGCGCGGTTGTGGGAGAGTATCTGGGCGCGACGCGCGGCCTCGGCTACGTGATCTCGCAGGCCGAAGGGACCTTCGACACGACCGGCGTCTTCGCGGGGATGACCGTTCTCGGGATCGTCGTCGTCATGGTGAGCGCAGCGGTCACGCGTTTAGAGAAGTGGCTGCTGCGCTGGAAAGCCGTCCGGTGACAAGGACACCAAGGAAAAGAACAGAGGGCACAGAGGGGGACACAGAGCACAGAGGGCACAGAGCGCGCTCCTCCGCGTCCTCCTTTGTGTTTTCCTCTGCGACCTCTGTTCTTTTCCTTTGTGTCCTCGTCAGCGCGTGCAGCCGGCACGACGATCGCGCCGGCCAGCGCGTACGCGTCGCGATCGGCGGCCAGAATCAAATGGTCTACCTGCCGACGACGCTCGCGCAGGAGCTCGGGTTCTATCGTGAGGAAGGCCTCGACGTCGAGCTGCAGGATTTTGCGGGCGGCGCCAAGGCGCTGCAGGCGCTCGTCGGCCGCAGCGCCGACGTCGTGTGCGGGTTCTACGACCACACGATTCAGATGGCCGCCGAAGGCCGCGCGCTCGTCGCGTTCGTGACGATGCTGCGCTTTCCTGGCCTCGTGCTCGTGACGTCACCGCAGAGCGCGGGATCGGTGAAGACGATCGAGGACCTCAAGGGCCGCATCGCGGGCGTTACGACGGCCGGTTCGTCGTCACAGATGCTGCTGGCGTACCTGCTGCAGCGGCACGGCGTCCCCTCCGACTCGGTGAGCATCACGGCCATCGGCAGCGCGGCGACGGCGATTGCCGCGATCGAGCACGGGAAAGTCGACGCCGGCATGATGGCCGATCCGTCGTTCACCCTCGTCGTGAAGCGCAACCCGGGAGCGCGCGTGCTCGCCGACCTCCGTACGGCCGAAGGGGTGAAGGCGGCGTTCGGCACCGACACCTATCCGGCGTCGGTGCTGTATTCGACCGCCGATTGGATTCGCACGAACCACGACGCCGCCGCGAAGCTCGCGCGCGCGATCACGCGCACGCTGACGTGGATGCAGACGCACTCGCCGCAGGAGATCGCCGATCGCACGCCGAAGACGCTTCGCGGCGAAGACGATGCGCTGTACGTCGAGGCGTTGAAGGCGTCGATGCCGATGTTCTCGCCCGACGGCGCGATGACGGCCGACGGCGCCGAGCAGGTCCACGCGCTCCTCGCGGGATCGATCGAAAAGGTGCGCGGCGCGAGAATCGACGTCGCGAAGACCTACACGAACGAGTTCGTCCATGGACGCTAAGACGCTGCTGCTCGGCGGGCTCGTCGCGGTGCTCGTTCTCTACCTCGTGACGATCGTGCGCGGCGGCCTCGTCGCGCCGACGCCGCTGCAGACGGCCATCGGCTTCGCCACCGCTTTCTTCGACACGCTCGGGATCGGATCGTTCGCGACGACGACCGCCATCTACAAGCTGCGGAATCTCGTGCCGGTGAAGCTGATTCCGGGCACCCTCAACGTCGGCCACACGATGCCGACCATCGCGCAGGCGTTCATCTACACGCAGCTCGTGCCGGTGGAGTCGACAACGCTGGTGTCGATGATTGCGGCGGCGATGGCCGGATCGTGGCTCGGCGCGGGCGTCGTGATCCGGTGGCCGCGGCGGAGGATTCAAATCGGAATGGGTCTCGCGCTGCTCGGCGCGGCAGCGATGATGCTGCTGACGTCGCTGTCGCTCCTGCCCAAGGGCGGCGACACGTTCGGGCTGAGCGGGGCGAAGCTCCTCGTCGGCCTCGGCGGAAACTTCGTGCTCGGCGCGCTGATGATGCTCGGCATCGGGCTGTACGCGCCCTGCATGATCCTCGTCTACCTGCTCGGGATGGCGCCCACCGCCGCGTTCCCGATCATGATGGGCTCGTGCGCGTTCCTGATGCCGTTCAGCAGCGTCCGCTTCGTCGGATCGAAGACGTACCACGCGCAGGCGGCGATCGGGCTCGCGCTCGGCGGATTCCCGGCGGCGGTGATCGCCGCGAAGCTCGTGACGTGGCTGCCGCCCGGCGCGGTGCGCTGGCTCGTCATGGCGGTCGTCGTCTATACGGCCATCAACATGCTGGCGACGGCGGATCGCGCGCAGGACGGGGAGGAGCAGGGCGCGAGGAAGCGCGGCGGCTCGATGGCGAATGTGAATGCGTAAGCCGGTCGTCCTGATCACGGGCGCCGGCGGCGAGATCGGCCACGGCCTCGTCGCGCGGCTCGCGGGATCCGGATCGCCGATCATCACGCTCGACGTCAGCCGGCTCGATTCGTCGCTCGCGCCGCTCGTCGCGCGGGAGTTCACCGGCTCGATCACCGACGCCAGCGTCCTCGAGCGCATGCTCGCGGAATTCGAAGTCGATCGGATCTTCCATCTCGCGGCGCTGCTCTCGACGCGGTCGGAGTTCACGCCGATCGCCGCGCATCACGTCAACGTCGAGGGGACGATCAACCTGCTCGAGTTCGCGCAGCGCCAGGGCGAGTCGCACGGCCGGCCCGTTGTCTTCATCTACCCGTCGTCGATTGCGGCGTACGGGCTGCCGAGCCTCGCGGCGAAGACGCGGGCGGGCGCCGTCACCGAGGATCAGTTCGCGCATCCGACGACGATGTACGGCTGCAACAAGCTGTACTGCGAGCAACTCGGCGCGTACTACGCGCGGCACTACAAGCAGCTGTCGGCCGACGCCATCCCGCACGTCGATTTCCGGTGCGTGCGATTCCCGGGTTTGATTTCCGCGATGACGATGCCGGCCGGTGGCACGTCGGACTACGCGCCGGAGATGATCCACGCGGCCGCGAAAGGCGAGCCGTACGACTGCTTCGTGCGTCCCGACACCACGATCCCGTTCATGGCGATGCCCGACGGCGTCGACGCGCTGCTGGCGCTGGCCGGATCGCCGCGCGAACGGCTGACCCGCACCGCCTACAATCTCACCGCGTTCAATCCGTCGGCCGCCGAGATCCGCGACGTCGTGATGGCAGCCTTTCCCGACGCCGAGATCGGGTTCAACGTGGACGTGAAGCGGCAGGGAATCGTCGATTCGTGGCCGGCGGCCGTGAAC
>QHWK01000276.1 GCA_003223775.1 Acidobacteriota bacterium | reverse complement strand
GTAGCGCTTCAGCCCGCGGTAGAACTGCTGGCTCTGCCCGAGCGGATCGGTCTCGTCGTCGGCGCCCTGCAGGAGCAGCGTCGGCGTCCTCGCGTTCTTCACGTAGGTGATCGGCGAGCTGCGGATGAAGCCTTCGAGCTTCTCGTACGGCGTGCCGTAGAACCATTCGTCGTAGCCCGATTCGTCCTCGGTGCCGAACTTGCTCGCCATGTCGATCACCGGCGCGCCGGAAACCGCGGCCTTGAAGCGCGGCGTCTGCGTGACAGCCCATGCCGCCATGTAGCCGCCGTAGGACCAGCCGCCGATCCCGAGCCGCGCGGGATCCGCGATGCCGCGCGCGATCGCCCACTCGACGCCGGCCATCACGTCCTTGAAGTCGCCGCCGCCCCAGTCGCCGCGGTTCATCTCGACGAACCGGTGGCCGTAGCCCGTCGAGCCGCGCACGTTCGGGTAGAGCACCGCATAGCCGCGCGCCGCGAGCAGCTGCCCCCACGGCTCGAAGGCGTCGGCCCACCGGCCGGTCGGCCCGCCGTGCACGAGGACGACGAACGGCCGCCGCTGCGACGGGTCGCCCGAGGGCCGCAGCAGCGCCGCTTCGATCTCGACGCCGTCGGCGCTCGCGTACTTCACGATCTCCGGTTTCACGATCGGCATCGAGGCCCAGCGGTCGTTGAAGTGCGTGACGACGCGCGCGGTCCCGCCGGGCGTGCGAATCCACAACTCCGGCGCACGCGTGGTCGTCTCGCCCGCGTAGGCGAGGGTGCCGTTCGGCGATCGCGCGAACGTCGTCGGGTGCGTCTCGAGGCGATCGATCGGCTTCACGCGCCCGTCGCGCGAGACGATGACGATCTCGGCGGCGAAGCCGCGGGCGACGCTCGCGGCGAGCGAGTCGCCGTCGATCCAGTGAATCTGCGTCACCGGCCGATCGATCGCGGCGGACGTGATGTTGCGGGCCGCTCCGCCGTCGATCGGCTGGAGATAGACATCGTGCGGCGACGGGCCGTCGACGCGCGCACCGACGTACGCGATCGTCCGGCCGTCGGGCGAGATCGCGATCCCGCTCATCGGCCGGTGCGGCTCGCCAATCGGCGTGAAGCGCCCGTCGGCTGGATCGATCGCGTAGAGGCCTTCGCTCAATTGATCCGAGTCGGGCCGGGGGTTCGCGATCGCGATCAGCCGCCGGCCGTCGGGCGTCCACTCGATCTGCTCGATGCGCCAGTTGACGGTGGTGATCTGCGAGAGGCTTTTCGTCGCCGCGTCGAGCATCCACACGCGTGCGTGCCGCTCGTCGCGATCGGCGACGCGCGCGTCGTCTTTGTCGCGCTCGCGCTGCTGGCGCGCGTCGGGCTTCGGCTCCGGCATCAGGAGCGCGATGCGGCGTCCGTCGGGCGCCCAGCGGAAGGTGCGGACGGCGTCGCGGCGATCGGTGAGCTTTTCCGCTTCGCCGCCGCGCATCGGCAGGCGGTAGATCTGCGCCGGGCCGTCGCGGTCCGAGAGAAACGCGATCGATTCGCCGTCGGGCGCCCAGCGCGGTGCCGCGTCGTTCTTGCCGGAGAAGGTCAGCTGCCGGAGCGCGCCGCCGGCGACGTCGAGCATCCAGATCGCGCGCGCGCGCGCCGCGCCCTTCACCGGATCGGCGACGGTGAAGACCAGCCGCGCGCCGTCTGGCGCGAACGCGAGGCCCTCGCCGCGCTCGCCGATCGTCCACCGGTCGAGCGTCTGCTCGGGCGTGAGCGGTGCCGTCTGCGCGGCGAGCACGGCGCCCGCGAACGCTGCCGCGGCCAGCACGGTCAGTTTCATCGTCGGTGCGACGTACCTTAGCATAGGCGCTTCGTGCCGACTGTGACGATCGCCTCGTCTCCGCTCGCGCCGCACGCCGCGGCGGTGCCGATTCACTATCGCGACATCGGGGCCGGGCCGCCACTGCTGTTCCTGCACGGCGGCTGGGGCTACGAGATTTATCCGTTCGATCGCCAGATCGACGCGCTCGCGTCCGGCCATCGCATTCTGATTCCCGATCGCACCGGCTACGGCGGCTCCGGGCGTCTCGAGACGCAGGAGGTGGACTTTCATGAGCGCGCGGCGATCGAAACCCTGGCGGTGATCGATGCGCTCGGCCTCGAGCGGCCGGTGGTGTGGGGGCACAGCGACGGCGCGGTGATCGCGCTGCGGATGGGCCTCGCGCAGCCCTCGCGCCTCGCGGGGCTCATCGTCGAAGCGGCGCACCTGTATCGGAACAAGCCGGCCTCGCGCGAGTTCTTCGAGACGATGATGAAGCATCCCGACGCGCTCGGCGATCGCGTCACGGCCGTCCTCGCGCGCGATCACGGCGAGCGGTGGCGCGAGGTAATTCGCATGAACGGCGCCGCCTGGCTGCGGATCGCCGAGGCGCGCGCGACGGAGGACGACGATTTGTACGGCGGACGGCTGCCGTCGCTGCGCGTGCCGACGCTGATCCTGCACGGCGGCAGAGATCCGCGGACCGAACCGGGCGAGCTCGACGCGCTGCGTGCGGCGCTGCCGGCCGCGCGCGTCTCGATCATCGCCGACGGCGGCCACAGTCCCCACAGCGAGCGGCTCGCCGCCGACGCGACGACGGCGGCGGCCGAAGCGTTCTTCGCCGAGATCACGCGCGGCATCGGGACGCTGCGATGACCACCGCGCTCGAGCTCGATCGCGTCTCGCGCGAGTTCACGTCCCCGGGCGGCGCCGTGTATCGCGCGATCGACGAGATCTCGCTGTCGGTGCCAGCGGGCGCGTTCGTCGCGATCGTCGGGCCGAGCGGCTGCGGCAAGTCGACGCTGCTCAACGTCGTCGCCGGCCTGCTGCCGCCGACCTCCGGGGCGGTCCGTGTGGGCGGCGCGCCGCTTGCCGGGCTGAACCGTCACGCGACGTACATGTTCCAGCAGGATGCGCTGCTGCCGTGGAAGACGGTGCGCGACAACGTCGCGCTCGGCCTCACGCTCGGCGGCGCGGCGCGCGCCGACGCGCAGGCGAAGGCGGAGGCGTGGATTGCGCGCGTCGGCCTCGCGCAATTCGCGTCGCACTATCCGGCGCAGCTGAGCGGCGGCATGCGCAAGCGCGTCGCGATGGCGCAGAACTGGATTCTCGATCGCGGCATCGTGCTGATGGACGAGCCGTTCAGCGCGCTCGACGTCCACACGCGCCAGCGCATGGAGACCGAGCTGCTCGCGCTGTGGGAAGCGCGATCGGCGGACGGCGGCGCGACGCCGCGGAAGACGATCGTCTTCGTGACGCACGATCTCGAGGAGGCGATCGCGCTCGCCGACGACGTGGTCATTCTCTCGGCCGGCCCCGCGGCGCGCGTCGTCGCGCAGCACCACGTCGCCCTGCCGCGCCCGCGCGATCTGCTGGAGCTGCGCACGCAGCCGTCGTTCGTCGATCTCTATCGCGGCGTCTGGGCGGTGCTGCGCGAAGAGGTGATCAAGAGCCAGCGAGGGTCGGCGTGACGGACCGAGGCGCCGGCCGCGTC
>QHWK01000275.1 GCA_003223775.1 Acidobacteriota bacterium | reverse complement strand
TCGGGAAGCGACAGGAACGACGAATCAAGAAACGCGATGATGAAGAGTCCCGAGGCGCCAAGCGCCAGCGCGAGCGCACGCAACCTGTCAGCAACACCGCTCATAGAACAAATACGTGATTATAGAAGGTGGGTCTTTAGTTTCGCGGCCGATTCGCCGATAGATCCAGGGACATGTCCGTCGCCATCACTATTCTCGTGCTGTTCCCGCTGATGCTGCTCATCGACGTTCGGCTGGCCGTCATGTCAATGGTCGTGGCGGTCGTCATCCTGTATCGCCGCCGAACGGCCACCCGGCGTCGCCGGAAGCTGGCGAAACCGGGCATCGCGCACGTCTCGTGGAGAGATCCCTGGAACACCGACGGCCTGCAGTCCTGATCGCCGCCTCGCCCTGCTCCCATAGAATACGGATGTGACCCATCCGCGCGCGCTGCGCGGGCCGTCGGCGGTTCCGTTCGCGATCGGCTGGGCGGCGGCGCTCGTCGGCGCTATCGCCGCGTGGCACTACCACGGGCTCGGCCTCACGCTCACCCACTACGACGCGCGCGGACATCTGATCGTCGCGCGCCGCATCTTCGACAGCATCACGCCGGGATGGCAGCAAATCGGCGCCGTCTGGCTGCCGCTGCCGCATCTGCTCAACGCGATTCCGGTTCAGGTCGATTTCTTCTACCGGACGGGAGCTTCCGCCGTCGCGATCTCAATCGCCGCGTTCGCCGTCGCGACCGGCGCAATCGCATGGATCGTGCTGAGTCTGACCGGGTCGTCCGGCGCGGCAATTGCCGCGGCAAGCGTCTTCGCGTTGAACCCGAACGTTCTGTATCTGCAATCGACGCCGATGACAGAGCCGTTGCTGATGGCGCTGCTGACAGTTGCGATCGGGCTGTTGCTCGCGATGGTAGGGGCGGAGCCTGCTCCGCCCGCGGCGCCTGCTCCGCCCGTGGCCGCGGGCCGAGCAAGCTCGGCCCCTGCCGTGACAGGATGCGCCTTCGCGCTCGCGTGCCTCACTCGCTACGAAGCCTGGCCTGTGACCGCTGTCGCGATTGCGACGACGACGTGGATCGATTGGCGCGGCGGTCGGAGATTCGCCGATGCGTGTCGCGGCACAGGATTGATTGCGATCTACCCTGCGCTGGCGATCGCCGGCTTCGCGATTTTCAGCCGCGTCGTCATCGGTCAGTGGTTCGTCAGCGGCGACTTCTTCGTCCCCGAGAACAAGGCGCTTGGCGATTCGATGATGGCGCTCAAAGAGATCGGCTGGGGCGTGCAAATGCTCGGCGGCCGCCTCCTCGTCCTCGTCGGCGCGGCCGGCGCTGCCGTTCTCGCCGCGCGCGGATTTTTCAGACGCCGATCGTCGAGCGCGATCCTGCCGCTCGCGCTGCTCGCGATGGCAGCGATTCCATGGGCGGCGTTCGTCGAAGGCCACCCGTTCCGGATCCGCTACATGGTGCCGCTCGTCGCGATCGAAGCGATCGGCGCCGGGCTCGTCGCCGGCGCGATCCCGCGTCGCCGCGCACAGATGCTGGGCGCGACGGCGCTCCTCGCCGTGGCCGCGTACGAGCTTTCGCCGTTCGACGGGCGTGCGCCGATGGTCCTCGAGGCGCAGTGGGATCGTCCGAATCTTCCCGAACGCGCGCGCGTCACCGCATGCATCGGTCGACTCGAGCCGGGCGCGAAGATCATGGCGAGCATGGGATCGCTCGGCCACTACATGCAGGAGGCGTCGGCGGCCGGCTTCGCGATCCGCGACTTCCTGCACGAGGGCAACGGCGACATCTGGCTCGCCGCGCTCGAGCGGCCGCAGCTCGTCGCCGACTGGCTGCTGATCGAGGAGAAGGCCGAGGGCGGCGACATGCTCGCGCACATCGCGCGCGAGCGGCCCGCGTTTCTCGACGGCTATCAGCGTGTGTGCGAGGGCGCGGGGCTGGTGCTGTATCGACGCGTCGAGGGCAAGCCGGAAGACACGGAGTACACGGACTGACAGCGTGACAACGAATTCCGAAGTTCAGAATCTCACGCCGAGCGTGAACGAGTACGTCAACCCGCCGAGATCGATCTTCGCGACCGAGGATCCGGGCGCGGTCGCGAAGCCCTGATTGCTCGGCAGCTCGCCGACCGCCGACTGGTACTTCAGCTCGCCGCCAATCGACCACGACCCCAGCGGCACGCGCAGGCCGCCGACGACGACAGGGCCGCTCGCGCTGCCGCTGCCGACGAAGTTGCCGTGGATGATCGTGACGTTGTCGTCGGCGACGAAGTCGCCCGTCTCGCTGTAGCGCCAGCCGAACACGCCGACGCCGCCGCCGACGTACGGCTCGATCGCGCCGTGCCGGCCGAGCGGCAGCCATCGGAACGTCGCGTTGAACGGAACGACGCGCAGCTTGAGATCCGCGAGAATCGGATCGCCCGTGCCCTCGAACTCGTTGAACCGATCGGCCGCGAGCGCCGTGTGCTGGTAGAAGCCGATGCCGAGCCCGGCGTCGAAGTTGTTGCCGAGCCCGATCAGCCATTCGCCGCCGATCGTGGCGCCGTTCAGATCGCTGACATTGAACAGCAGGAACGATCGATCCTGCACGAGGACGTCCTGCCCGTTGCGCGCGTCTTCGGCGCGCGGCGAGAAGCCGCCGATCGAAAAGTTGATGGTTTGCTGAGCCGCTGCCGGCATTGGCCGCATGACCGCGGTGACAACCAGCGATAACGCGCAGGCGTGCAAGGCTGTCTTCATCGCTCGACGCATGGGGCGCTCCTTTGCGCGCGACGGCCGCGCCCGGGGTCGCTCGACGCTCGCGCGAGCGACGGCGGGCCGCGCTATGGCTCGTGCGTAGCAGAACGGGTGCCAAGAAAAGCGCCGGAAAACGGCGGGAACTGCCGCCCGATCGGGTCCCCTGTCTCTCGCGGATATCACAGCGTCTCTTTCGGAGCACGCCGGGCGCGATCCGCCTCGATGACGGCGAGCATCGCGTCGTGCAGGCGACCGTTGGTGGCCAGCACGTGTCCGCCGCGCGACGCGAACGGCGCGCCGGCGAGATCGGTGACGCGCCCGCCCGCTTCGGCGACGATCAGCGCGCCGCCGGCGATGTCCCACGGCTTCAGATCCGACTCCCAGAAGCCGTCGAGCCGGCCCGCCGCGACGTAGCACAGATCCAGCGCCGCCGACCCGAGGCGCCGCACCGCGCGCGCCTCGGCGACGAACGCCGCGAACAGCCCGACGATCTCGTCGACGCGCGAGTGCACGTCGTACGGAAATCCGGTGACGAGCATCGCGTCCACGAGCCGCGCAGCCGACGACACGCGCAGCGGCCGGCCGTTCACGAACGCGCCGCCACCGCGCTCGGCCGTGAACAGTTCCTTCCGCGTCGGGTCGTAGATCGCCGCCACTTCGGCGACGCCGTCGATCTCGAGCGCGAGCGACGCGCAGAAGATCGGCAGCCCGTGCGCGTAGTTCGACGTGCCGTCGATCGGATCGAAGACCCAGCACGGCCCCGCGGGCGCCGCGGCGGCGCCGCCCAGCTCCTCGGCCAGGATCTGATGATCGGGAAAGCGTTCGGCGATGAGTGCGCGGAAGTGCCGCTCCACCGCGATGTCCACCTCGGTGACGAGATCGATCGTGCCCTTCTTGTCGATCCGGAAATCGCCGCCGAAGCGCGCCATCTGCAGATCGCCGGCGAGGACGACCGCCTCGACGGCGGTGGTGAGATAGAGAGGATGGGACGGCACTCAGGCCCGGGCCGAACCGTCGGTCGCCGACGGCTGCGAGCGCTTGACCATCCGGATCTCCATGCCGCCTTCCGGCGCGCGCTGCAGCTGCACGTCGTCCATGAAGTTGCGAATGAGGAAGATGCCGCGGCCGCTCGACTTCAAGAGGTTCTCGGGATCGAGCGGGCTCTTGAGCGTCGCCGGGTCGAAGCCTTCGCCTTCGTCGCGCACGCGAATCGCGAGCTCCGGCACGTGCGCGCGCACCGCGGTCTCGAACTCGACGAAGACGTGCTTGGTCGCGTCGTTGCGGTTGCCGTGCTTGATGGCGTTGATCACCGATTCGCGGATCGCGACGCTCACCCAGTGCAGCGCATCGTCGTCGAGGCCGACACCGCGCGCGAGGTGATCGCTGACCACCTGCACGAAGTCCAGCATCTCGAACACGCTGCTGAACTCGAGCCGGACGATGTGCCGCCCGTTGTCCCTCATCGGTCGATCATCGCGCACTACACGTCATCTGTTGGCCGAAGTCAAGACGCCTTCCGTGCGTGGCGCGCGCGCGGAGTAAGATTCCTGTCGACGTATGCCGCCGAGTTCCATCGCCACGATCACGCCGGCCCGGCAGCTGCGCGGCCGCCTAGGCGTGCCCGGCGACAAGTCGATCGCGCACCGCTATGCGCTGCTCGGAGCGCTGGCCGAAGGCCGCACGACGCTCGCTCACTTCGCCCCTGGCGCTGACTGCCGCTCGACGCTGAGGTGCCTGCGCGGCCTCGGCGTCGACATCGAAGACACGGCGGCCGGCATGGTCACTCTATTGGGACGAGGTTTCGGCCGCTTGCGTTCGCCCGTGGCGCCGCTCGATGCCGGAAATTCCGGGACGACGATGCGGCTGCTGGCCGGCGTGCTGGCGGGGCATCCCTTCACGAGCACGATCGTCGGCGACGGGTCGCTGTCGCGGCGTCCGATGCGCCGCGTCATGGCGCCGCTCGGCCGTATGGGCGCGCGGATCGACGCCGTGGATGGCCATGCCCCGCTGACGATCCACGGCACGGCGCTGCACGCGATTGCGCACCAGCCGGAGACCCCGAGCGCGCAGGTGAAGAGCGCCGTCCTGCTCGCGGGCCTCCATGCCGACGGCGTGACCAGCGTGACCGAACCGGTGGCGACGCGCGACCACACCGAGCGCGCGCTCGCGGCGTTCGGCGGCGAGGTGACGGTCGACGGCCTCCGCGTTTCGGTCCGCGGCGGCCAGCGCCTGACCGGGCAGTCGCTCGACGTGCCCGGGGATTTTTCGTCGGCGGCGTTCTGGCTTGTCGGGGCGGCAGCGCTTCCGGGATCGCGCGTCGAGATCGAAGACGTCGGGCTGAATCCGACGCGGACCGCGCTCGTTGGCGTCCTCGAGCGGTTCGGGGCGCGCGTCGCCGTCGAGATCGCTCCCGACGAGGCGGACGAGCCGCGCGGGACGATCATCGTCGAGGGCGATCGCACGGGCGGCGTCGAGATCGGCCCCAACCTGGTGCCGCTGCTCATCGACGAGCTGCCGGCGATTGCGGCGCTTGCCGCCCACGGCGGCCGCGTGGACGTGCGCGGCGCAGGCGAGCTGCGCGTGAAGGAGAGCGACCGCATCGCGGTCCTCGTCGCCGGGTTTCGCGCGCTCGGGATCGACGCCGAGGAGCGGCCCGACGGCTTCACGATCGACGGCGCGTCGCGCGGCGCGCGGCCGAAGGGGGGCGTTGCGGACGCCGGCGGCGATCACCGCATGGCGATGGCCTTCGCGATCGCCGCGCTCGCGGCCGAGGGCCCGTCGACGATCGAAGGCGCCGACGCCGTCGTCATCTCCTATCCCGGGTTCTTCGAGACGCTGGAGCGGCTGGTCCGCCCCTCGACGGGGCTCGGCGCGCCGTGAGCGGAGTCGAACGGCGTTGAAGGCGGACAAGGTCTATCTGGTCGGCTTCATGGCCGCAGGCAAGACGACGGTGGCGAAGGCGCTCGCGAAGCGGCTCGATTGGCAGGCGGTGGACATCGACGAGCTGATCGAGAGCCGCGAGCG
>QHWK01000274.1 GCA_003223775.1 Acidobacteriota bacterium | reverse complement strand
GCGTCGGGATGCGTTTTCGGATCACGGACGACGTTGGCCATGCGCGTCCGCGTCCAGCGCTGATAGATCGGCGCGTGGCGGTTGCGGCACGCGGCGGATCCGACGTACGCGGCGGCCGCCGGCGGCTGCGCCTGCGCCCACACGCCGAGCGCGGCGAAGACGACGAACGTGGAAACGAGCGCGGTGCGGAGTGGGCTCACTGCGAGCCGGCAAGCTGCGCGACGAGCCGCCGCGCGAGCGGAAGGCTCACGCCGCAGCTGGGATCGTCGACGCGGCACTTGGCGACGGTGAGATCGCAGCCGCAGGTGCAGGGCTGCGAGTTGAGCTTCTGCAGCGCCTCGGCGCGCTTGGCTGGCGGCAGCTTCGCGAGATCGACGCCGGGGATCGTCATCAGCTGCGCGCCGTTCTCGAGCTTCAACCCCTGGGTCTGCTCGACTTCTTCGATCGACGCGTTGACGGGCAGGCCGGCGAGATGGCGCGTCTCGTATTCGGTGACGCGCGAGGTAAGCATGCCGACGTGCTTCTGCACGATCCGCGCGTCGCGGTCGATGACGAACGACGTGGGCAGCGCGCCGATGCCTGGGAACATCTTGTCGATCTCGGGCGACATCATCACGACCGGATAATTGACGTGGTGATCGGCCGCGAAGCGCCGGACGCCCTCGATCGCGCCTTCGTCCTCGGAGACGCCGATGATCTGCAGCTGGTCGCGGTACTTGTCCTGCAAAGCGACGAGGTCGGGAATCTCGGCGCGGCACGGCGGGCACCACGTCGCCCAGAAATTGATCAGCACGACCTTGCCTTTGAACGCCGCGGTCGAGATCTGGCGCCCGTCGAGGTCGCGCGCGGTAAAGGCCGGCGCCGGCGCCGGGTTGCGGAAGAAGCGCAGCGTGATTTTTTCGGCGTCGGCGGCCGTGTCGTCGGCGGCGGGCGCGGCCGCTCGCTCGTTCGCCGGCCTGCTGCCGGAGCCTTCGATCGCGTAGCGCGACACGGCCCAGGTGACGACGAAGGCGCCGACGGCGAGCATGAGGATGAGCGCGCGGCGCGGCGTCATGAAATGCAGAACCCTTTCAATCTTGCCCCTCGGACAAGTGTAAGCTGAAGCCGTGCCGATTCAAACCGTCTTCCTCGACGCCGGCGGCGTGCTCGTGTGGCCGAACTGGACGCGCATCAGCGAGACGCTGGCGCGCTACGGCGTGCCGGTCGCCGCGGCGACGCTGGCCGCGGCGGAACCGTTCGCGAAGAAGCGCCTCGATACAGGCGAGACGATTCGCGCGACCAACGATCGGCAGCGCGGATGGACGTACTTCAATCTGGTCCTCGCCGAGGCTGGCGTGCCGCTCAGCCCGGCGACCGCCGACGCGCTGGCCGATCTGCACGCCTACCATCAGCAATCGAATCTCTGGGAGCTGGTTGGCGAGGACGTCGCTGGCTCGCTGGCGGCGCTGCGCGGGCACGGCGCGCGGCTGGTCGTCGTGTCCAACGCGAACGGCCGGCTGCATCACCTCTTCGAACGCCTCGGCATGTTGGACGCCTTCGACTATGTCTTCGATTCGCATTGGGAGGGCGTCGAGAAACCTGATCCGCGGTACTTCTCGGTGGCGCTCGCGCGCGCGGGCGCCCTGCCGTCGGCGACGATTCACGTCGGCGATCTTTATCACGTCGATGTCGTCGGCGCGCGCGCCGCCGGAATCACGCCGGTGCTGTTCGACGTCGCCGATCTGTACGCCGACGCCGACTGCCTGCGCGTGCGCTCGCTCGGAGAGCTCGTCGAGATGCTCGCGACGGCCGACGCCTTGTGAGCGCGCGCGTCCTTCGAGCGCGCCCGTCGGGGATTGGGGATTGGGGATTGGGGATTGGTTAGATCACGACCGCTACGCAGATCCCGAGCCTGCAAGGTGAAGGCGCCGACAATTACGACTCGCTCGGCCTGAACATCGTGCCGCGCCGCGCGGCTCCATTCGCCCGATACACCGCCATCCGACGTCACGCGCTGTCCGGCCCCGCACATGCGGTGGCCGGAATCGAACGGCGCGCGACGACTGGATCCCGCCCGCGCGCGCGAAATCGGCGGGCGGCCGCGGCATACCCCTTGCTGTCCTCGCGGACGCCATCAGAGGGCATCCCAAATGCTCGATCAACTGCTGAACGACGTTCGCTTCGGCGTGCGCACGATGCTGCGCAGCCGCGGGTTCGCGCTGCTCGCGGTCCTGACGCTCGGCCTCGGCATCGGCGCGAACACGGCGATCTTCAGCGTGATTCACGGCGTGCTGCTCAAGCCGCTCCCCTACGCCGACAGCGAACGCCTCGTGCTCGTGCGCCAGTCGGCGCCGCTCATCGGCCGCGACGACGTCGGCGTGTCGATCAAGGAGTACTACACGTACCGCCGGCAGTCCGCGGACTTCGAGGGCCTCGTCGAGTTCCATCAGATGAACTTCGATCTGCTGAAGCGCGGCGAACCCGATCGCGTCGCCGTCGGCGTCGTGTCGCCGAACTTCTTCAACGTGCTCGGCATCGCGCCGATTCTCGGCCGCGCCTTCGTGGCCGACGACGACGCGCCGGGCGCGCCGGCGGTGCTCGTTGTCAGCCATTCGTACTGGCAGAAGAAATTCGGCGGCGACCGCGGCATCGTCGGGCAGGTGTTCCAGATGAACGATCGGCCGCACACCGTGATCGGCGTGCTGCCGAACGTGCCGCTCTACCCGCAGGAGAACGACGTCTACATGCCGACCTCCGCGTGCCCGTTCCGCGCGGCGGCGGAGAAGCGCATCGATCAGAATCCGCGCGCGTTCGCCGCGCTCAACGTGTTCGGCAAGCTGAAGCCGGGCGTCGCGCGCGAGCGCGCGTCCACGGACGTCGCGACGATCTCGCGGCGGTTCACCGCGGACGACAAGACGGCGTATCGTCCCGGATCCGGATTCACGTCGACGACGGTCGACGTGCGCGACGAGCTGACGCGCAATGCGCGCCCGATGCTGCTGATCCTGCTCGGGACGACGGGGCTCGTGCTGCTCATCGCGTGCGCGAACGTCGCGAACCTCACGCTCGCGCGTCTGCTGCGGCGCGATCGCGAGCTCGCCGTGCGGTCGGCGCTCGGCGCGGGCCGCGGGCGGCTCGTGCGGCAGCTGCTCACCGAGAGCACGCTGCTGGCCTGCGCCGGCGGCGCGTTCGGCCTGATCTTCGCGGCGTGGACCGTCGGCCTCCTGAAGGCGTTCGTCGAGCGCTTCACCTCGCGGACCGGCGAGATTGCGATCGACGCGCGCGTGCTGCTCTTCACGGCGGCCGTCTCGATCGTGACGGGCCTCGTATTCGGCACGCTGCCGGCCCTGGCGTCGCGCGTCGATCTGGCGGCCGCGATGAAGCAGGGCGGCCGCGGCGGCACCGGCGCCGGCCGCCGCCGTGCGCAGCGCGCGTTGATCGTCGCGCAGGTGGCCGTCTCCGTCGTGCTGCTCGTGGGCGCCGGCCTGCTGCTCGCGAGCTTCTACCGCCTGCAGCGCGTGGACGCGGGCTACCGCGCGGATCGCGTGATGTCGGCGGAACTCTTCACGAACTTCTCGAAGTATCCGAACGTCGACTCGCAGCTGCGCTTCTACCTGCCGCTCGTCGAGCGGCTCGAGGCGCAGCCGGGCGTCGTGTCGGCGGCGGTGACCAATGCCGTGCCGCTGCGCGCCTCGCAGCCGGGTGCGGCGGCGTTTCAGATCGAAGGGCGCGCCGTCGACGATCCGAACCGCCGGCCCACGGCCGACGCGCGCATCGTGAGCCCCGGTTTCTTCAAGACGCTCGGCGTGCCGCTCGTCGCCGGCCGGACGTTCACCGAATCCGACACGCGCGAAGCGCCGCGCGTTGTCGTGATCAACAAGGCGATGATGCGCTACTGGGAGAAGAGCGATCCGATCGGATCGCGCGTCTCGCTCGACAGCGGCGCGACGTGGGCGACGGTGGTCGGCATCGTCGGCGACGTGAAGCAGTTCGGGCTCGATCGGCCGGCGGTCGCGCAGGTGTACACGCCGCTGCGGCAGACGACGCAGGGGCTCGGCGGCCTCGCCATCGTGCGGACGAACGCCGATCCCGCGTCGGCGGCGGCGACGATTCGCGACGCGGCGTGGGCGATCGATCCGAACATGCCGGTGCAGAACGTGCGGACGCTCGAGGACATTCGCGAGCGGTATCTCGCGGGGCCGAGGCTGACGGCGATGCTTCTGGCGATCTTCGCGGCGCTCGCGCTCCTGGTCACGACCGCGGGGATCACCGGCGTGATCGCGACCTCGGTGTCGCAGCGCACGCAGGAATTCGGCGTCCGCATGGCGCTCGGCGCCAACCGTCGCGCGGTCCTCGGCATGGTGATCGGCGAGGGGCTCGCGCTCGTCGCCGCCGGCCTCGCGATCGGCGCGCTGCTGTCGGTCGCGGCGGCGCGCGTGCTCGCCGCGTATCTGTTCGACACGACGCCCACCGATCCATGGACCTTCGCCGCCGTCGTCGCGGCGTTCTCGATTGCGGGCGCGTGCGCGTGCCTCGGGCCCGCGTGGCGCGCGACGCGCGTCGATCCGATGGCCGCGCTGCGGGTGGAATAAAGAAACGGCGTAAACTCGGCGCATGCTGAACAGACGCGTGCGTCCGACGACGATAGCCGTCGTCCTTCTGGCGGCGATTCCTGTCTGGCTCGCGGCGCAGCGCGGGCGCGGCGACAACCCGTTTCCCGGCGGCACCAATCCCGACGGCTCGCTGCGTCCGACGGCGCCGCTCGATCGGCTCTTCACGCAGGACGCGTACACGGAATACGCGATCCTCGCGCCGGGGAGCGGCGCGTTCAGGATTCGCTTTCTCCCCGAGGAATCGCGCGCCGGCGCGACCGAGCTCGTCAACGCGACGCGCGGCGGCAGCGAAGGATCGGACATCGAAGTCTACGATCCGCGCACCGGCAAGCCGCTGAAGTTCACGTATCAGGAGGAAGGGTCCGACACGCATGCGATTCACGCGCAGCTGCCGATTCCGGTGCCGGCCGGCGGCGTCGGCCGCGTGCTGATCTACAAAACCTACAAGGATCCGCGCACCTACATGATGCACGGCGACGACATCGTCTGGGTGCGGAGCCTGAGCGGCTACCGGCTCGGCGTGCTGCTGCCGAAAGGCTTCGCGTTCATTTCGTCGAACGTGGCCGCGCAGTTGACGACCAGCGCTGACGGCCGATTGAAG
>QHWK01000273.1 GCA_003223775.1 Acidobacteriota bacterium | reverse complement strand
CGCGCTGAACAAGGTGGACGCGATCGACGATCCCGAGCTGCTCGATCTCGTCGAGCTCGAGGTGCGCGAGCTGCTCAAGCACTACAAGTTCCCCGGCGACGACATCCCGGTGGTGCGTCTGTCGGCGCTCAAGGCGCTGCAGGGCGACGCGGAGGGTGTCGCGGGCGTCATCAAGCTGATGGAAGCGCTCGACAGCTACGTGCCGATCCCGCAGCGCGAGGTCGACAAGCCGTTCCTGATGCCGATCGAGGACGTCTTCTCGATCTCGGGGCGCGGCACCGTCGTCACCGGCCGTGTCGAGCGCGGCAAGGTGAAGGTCGGCGAGGAAATCGAGATCGTCGGCTTCAAGCCGACCGAGAAGAAGGTCGTCACCGGCGTCGAGATGTTCCGCAAGCTGCTCGACGAGGGCGTCGCCGGCGACAACATCGGCGTCCTCCTGCGCGGCGTGGAAAAAGACGACGTGGAGCGCGGCCAGGTGCTCGCGAAGCCGGGCTCGATCAAGCCGCACACGAAGTTCAAGGGCGAGGTATACATCCTCTCGAAGGAGGAGGGCGGCCGCCACACGCCGTTCTTCAACGGCTATCGTCCGCAGTTCTACATCCGCACCACCGACGTCACCGGCACGCTGAACCTGCCGGAGGGCGTCGAGATGGTGATGCCCGGCGACAACACGACGATCAGCGGCGAGCTGATGGCGCCCGTCGCGCTCGAGAAGGGCGCGCGCTTCGCGATGGAGGAGGGCGGCCGCCACACGCCGTTCTTCAACGGCTATCGTCCGCAGTTCTACATCCGCACCACCGACGTCACCGGCACGCTGAACCTGCCGGAGGGCGTCGAGATGGTGATGCCGGGCGACAACACGACGATCAGCGGCGAGCTGATGGCGCCCGTCGCGCTCGAGAAGGGCGCGCGCTTCGCGATCCGCGAGGGCGGCCGGACGGTCGGCGCCGGCACGGTGACCGATATCGTCGAATAACGACCTGAAGGCGAAGCCATGAGAGACATCGTGGCGCTCGCGTGCACCGTGTGCAGGCGGCGCAACTACAGCACGACGAAGAACAAGAAGAAGACGACCGAGCGGCTGGAGTTCTCGAAGTTCTGCCGCTTCTGTCGGAAGCACACGGCTCACAAGGAGAGCAAGTAATCCGTCAGCACGAAGGCCAGTAGCTCAATTGGCAGAGCACCGGTCTCCAAAACCGGGGGTTGGGGGTTCGATTCCCTCCTGGCCTGCCAGCCTTCGCTCGCCCGTGCCACGCGAAGGCGGACCGTTACGAATTATCGAGAACGTGGAAGCGAGACACGAACGTGGCTGAAGAGACTACCGGACGATTCGACACGGTCAAGGAAGCGACGGGCGGACGGATCGAGCGCGCGCGGCTGTTCCTGAGCGAGGTGCGCAACGAGCTGAAGCGCGTCACGTGGCCCTCGCAGAAAGAGGTCTACGCGACGACGGTCGTCGTCATCCTGACGTCGGCCTTCTTCGGCATCTATCTCTTCGCGCTCGACGCCGTCCTGCTGAAGGCCTACGAGTGGGTGCTCCACACGTTTGGTGCGGCGTGACCGACGTCGCGACGAAGAACTGGTACATCGTCCACACCTACTCGGGGTTCGAGAAGAAGGTGGCCGAATCGCTCCAGGAGCGCGTCAAGGCGTACGGGCTGCAGGACGAGATCGGCGAGGTGCTGATCCCGACCGAAGACGTCGTGGAGATGCGCGCGGGCAAGAAGGTCGTCACGTCGAAGCGGTTCTTCCCCGGCTACATCCTTGTCGAGATGAACATGTCCGACAACGCGTGGCACGTGGTGAAGAACACGCCGAAGGTGACCGGCTTTGTCGGCGCCGGCGCGAAGCCGACGCCGCTCAGCAAGGACGAAGTCGAGCAGATTCTCGATCAGGTGAAGACGGCGGCCGAGAAGCCGAAGCCGAAGTACATGTTCGAGAAGGGCGAGCAGGTGCGCATCAACGAGGGTCCGTTCGCCAGCTTCACCGGCGTGGTCGACGACGTGAACCTCGAGAAGAACACGCTGAAGGTGATGGTGACGATCTTCGGGCGATCGACGCCCGTCGAACTGGATTTCCTGCAGGTCGAGAAGATTTAAGCGACATATGGCCAAAAAGGTTCAGGCGATCGTGAAGCTCCAGATTGCCGCCGGCAAGGCGACGCCGGCGCCGCCCGTCGGGACCGCTCTCGGTCCGCAGGGCGTCAACATCATGGACTTCTGCAAGAACTTCAACGCGCGGACGGCCAAAGACGAGGGGCTGATCATCCCGGTCGTCGTCACCGTGTTCGCGGATCGGTCCTACACCTTCATCACGAAGACGCCTCCGGCGCCCGTGCTCCTCAAGCGCGCGGCGAACATCGCCAAGGGATCGGCGGAGCCGAACAAGAACAAGGTCGGCACCGTCACCGCGAAGCAGGTCGAGGAGATCGCCAAACTGAAGATGCCGGACCTGAATTGCGACTCGCTCGAAGCCGCGATCAAGACCGTCGCCGGCACGGCGCGCTCGATGGGACTGGACGTGGTGGGGTAACAGAGAATTAAGAAGGTGGGAGCACTCCCGAGGTGCGTTGGAACCACAGAGGTGAATCATGCGTAAGCGCGGGAAGAAGTTTACGGCCGCGCGGGCGGCCATCCCGGCCGATCGAAATTACTCGATCGAAGACGCGGTGCCGCTCGTGCAGAAAGTGAAGTTCGCGAAGTTCGACGAGACCGTCGAGCTCTCGCTGCGGCTCGGCGTCGATCCGAAGCACGCCGACCAGATGGTGCGCGGCACTGTCGTCCTTCCGCACGGCCTCGGGAAGAGCAAGCGCGTGCTCGCGATTGCCGGCGGCGAGAAGCAGAAGGAAGCGCAGGCGGCGGGCGCCGACGTCGTGGGCGGCGAGGAGATGGTCGAGAAGATCCAGGGCGGCTACATGGACTTCGACGCCGTCGTCGCGACGCCCGACATGATGCGCGCGGTCGGCAAGCTCGGGAAGGTGCTCGGCCCGCGGGGCCTGATGCCGAACCCGAAAACCGGCACGGTCACCACGGACATCGCGAAAGCGGTGCAGGAGATCAAGGCGGGCAAGGTGGAATTCCGCGTCGACAAGACGGGCATCATCCACGCGCCGGTCGGCAAGTCGTCGTTTCCGTCGGCGTCGCTCATCGCCAACGCGCACGCGCTCGTCGACAGCATCGTGAAGGCGAAGCCGGCGGCCGCGAAGGGCAAGTACCTGAGGAGCGTCACGCTGTCGTCGACGATGGGTCCCGGTGTCCGCATCGACACGACCCACATCGACGTGGCGGTGAAACACTAATGGCTGTCACCAGAGCGGACAAGGAAGCCGAGCTGCAGCAGCTCGAAGCGGCGTTCAAGGGATCCGACAGCGCGGTCCTGGTCGACTACAAGGGGCTGAACGTCCCGCAGGTCACCGATCTGCGCCGGCAGCTGCGCGCGGCGAAGGCGAAGTACAAGGTCGTCAAGAACACGCTCGCCAGGCGCGCGATCAAGGGCACGCGGTTCGAGGCGCTCGAGAAGTACTTCGAGGGGACGACGGCGATCGCCTACACCGAGACGGATCCGGTCGCGCTCGCCAAGACGCTGACGACGTTCGTGAAGACCGCGCCGACGCTGAAGATCAAAGCGGCGGTCGTGCAGGGCAAGGCCGTGCAGCCGGCGGCGGTCACCGATCTCGCGTCGCTGCCCGGCAGGCCGGAGCTGTATGCGCGCCTGCTCGGCACGATGCAGGCGCCGACGCGAAGGCACAGGCCGCGGGGGTGGGGCCGCGCGGCAGAGTAAGAAATGTGGTGGGGCTCCACCACGCCAACAGAGAGAGAGAAACCAATGGCCGAAGTGACACAGCAGCAGGTCGTCGATTACATCAAGGGGATCAGTGTTCTCGAGCTCTCGCAGCTGGTGAAGACGCTCGAGTCGGAGCTCGGCGTCTCGGCGGCGGCGGCCATGCCGGTGTTCGCGGGCGCTGCGCCGGGCGCGGCGGGCGGCGGCGCGGCGGCGCCGGCCGAAGAGAAGACCGAGTTCACGGTCAGTCTCACGGAAGTGGGCACCAACAAGATCAACGTCATCAAGGTCGTCCGCGAGATCACCGCGCTCGGGCTGAAGGAAGCCAAGGACCTCGTCGAGAGCGCGCCCAAGCCGATCAAGGAAGCGATCCCGAAGGACGAGGCCAACGCGATCAAGAAGAAGTTCGAGGACGTCGGCGCCAAGGTAGAAATCAAGTAAGGCGTCATGGCTGAGGGCTGATGGCTGATGGCAAAGGG
>QHWK01000272.1 GCA_003223775.1 Acidobacteriota bacterium | reverse complement strand
GTCCGCGGCCTGAGCGTCGGGAAGTGGGTGCACACGGCCGGCGGCGCGCTGCTGCTCTTGATTTTCGCAGCGCTCCTGATCCTGCCATGGCTGAACGTCGCGCGCGGCACGCTCACATCGTTCCACCCGCTCGCAGCGGCGGCGCCGTCGATCACGATCTTCAGCCTGAACATTCTCGGGAAGATGGGCTTCGGCGCGCTCGGCGGCTTCGAGTACGTCGCGATCCATGCAGGCGAGTGCCGGAATCCCGTGCGCAGCATCGCGCGGTCGGTCGCCGTCGCCGCGCCGATCATCGCCGCGATGTTCATCCTCGGCACGAGCTCCGTGCTCGCGCTCGTGCCGGGCGATCAGATCGACTTGATCGCGCCGATCCCGCAGGTGCTGAGCGCCGGCTTCCGTCCCTTCGGCGCGGCCGGCGCGACGGCGCCGCTCGCGATCGCCGCGCTCGCGTGCGTGCGCGTGGCGCAGTCGAGCGTGATGTTCGCCGGAACGACGCGCCTGCCGATGGTCGCCGGCTGGGACGGCGTGCTGCCGCCTTGGTTCACGCGGCTCGACCCGCGCTACCGGACGCCCGTCAACTCGATCCTCTTCGTCGGCGCGGCGACCTTTGCGCTCGCGACCGCCGGGCTCGTCGGCGTCGGGAAGCAGGAGGCGTTTCAGCTGCTGTGGAACGCCTCGGCGATCTTCTACGCGCTGACCTACCTCGTGATGTTCGCGATCCCGCTCGCGGGGCTGCGCGGCCGCGCGGCGCGGCCGCCGATCTGGCTGCGCGCGGCGGCGCTCTCGGGGTTTCTGATGACGGCGCTCTACGTGACGCTGTCGATCCTGCCGATCATCGAGGTGGAGAGCCGTCTCGCCTTCGCGGCGAAGATCTGCGGGCTGATCGTGGTGACGAACCTCGTCGGCGCGGCGATCTTCCTGGCCAAGCGGGACGCGCGCACGCCGTGGCGCTGACGGCGACCATCTACAATTTCGACGTGGAGCTCGCGGACAACGACCGCGGCGTCTACGAGTCGCTCCAGCTGCGCGTCGCGCGGCATCCGTCCGAGTCCGAGGAATACCTCGTGACGCGTCTGCTCGCGTATCTGCTCGAGCACGCCGACGGCATCGCGTTCTCGCGCGGGATCTCCGATCCCGAAGAGCCGACGATTGCCGTCCGCGACATGACGGGCGCCATCACGACGTGGATCGAGGTCGGCGCGCCCGACGCGGCGCGCCTGCACAAGGCGTCCAAGGCGTCGCGGCGCGCGGTCGTCTACACGCACAAGGATCCCGATCAGCTCGTGCGGCGGCTGCGCGGCGAGAAGATTCACCGCGCCGGCGACCTCGAGCTCTACGCGATCGATCGCGCGCTCGTGGCGGAGCTTGCCCTGCGCCTCGAGCGCCGGGTCGCCTTCAGCATCTCGATCGCCGATCGCGAGATCTACCTGTCGATTGGCAACGAGACGCTCACGGGCACGGTGCGACGACTGAGTCTCGACCTCTGACGCGTGTTCATCGCTCACTGGCACGGCGCAACGGCTGCGCCACGGCGTCTGACGACCGCGGCGCGGCCGAACGGCTCGACGATGTCGATGTTGCCGCGGATGTCGCGCGGCAGCGCGTCGAGGTCGTCGGCGATGGCGTACTGCAGGCTGCCGGGCAGGATCCAGCGCACCAGCGCTTTCTGCGGCTCGAACGTGTCGTCGATCGTCGCGCGCCCCGACGCCCGCGGCTGCCGCAGGACCGCGAGGTGCAGCCAGTACGCCGTGTAGCCGTCGCGCGTCAGGTAGTCGATGCACGCCGGCGACAGGTTCGCGCGCGCCCACTCGCCGGCTTCGAGCACCGGCTCGGTGACCACCGGCGCCGGGCGCGGCGCCGCGGCGACCGCACGGATCGCCGCGGCGGCGACGAGCGCGACGATCGCCCACGCCGTCCGCGGCGATCGCAGGCGCGGCGCTCTCATCGTCGCGACGCGGAAGATCGACGACAGGAGCAGCGCCGTCGCGATCGCCATCGGATAGATCGCGAGATAGAACATCTTCAGCGCCAGGTACGGCGCCGCCGCGCCGCTCGCGCGCGCGGTGACGGTCAGCGCCGCCGCCTGCGCGGCGATCGCCAGCAGCAGCACGACGATCGGCCGGGTCCGCCGGCGCGAGGCGGCGAACGCGACGCCGAACGCGGCGGGCACGTAGAACCACCAGCCGACTTCGGACGGCGTCGGCCAGATCGCGAACCCGCCGGTGCCCGCCATCCGCAAGCCGCCCGGGTGGCGCACGGCGTGCATCGCGCCGATCGCCGCGATCGGCGCCGCGGCGATCGCGGCGTCGACGAGGCGATCGCGGATCGATCGTTCGCCGTGCATCAATCCGACGACGGCCAACGAGAGGAGCAGCGGCCCGATCCACACCGGCCACGTCAGGAACGCGGCGACGCCGTAGAGCGCGAAGAGCGGCGGCGCGCCGCGCCACGGCCGCTCGTCCCAGAGGATCAGCGTCCACCACATCGCGAGCGCGAACAGCTCGCTCACCACCTGCGCGAAGTACGACTGCTCGACGAACGATCCGATCGAGTAGCGATACGGGACGAGGAGCAGCACGACCGCGATTGCGGCGAACGCGTCGCGGGGGCGATCGTCCGGCACGAAGCGCCGCGCGATCAGGAAGACGACGCCCGCTTTCAACGCGACCGTGCACGCGACGACGGCGTAGACGAGGTGAAGGCCGTCGCGGCGCAGCCAGCGGCCGGCGAGCGCGGCGAGCAGGTGAACGCCCGGCGTGTAGTCGATCATCTCGCCGAGGTAATCGCTCAGCCGGACGTCGTGCACGAGGCGCCAGTGCTGCTCGATGTAGTCGATGAGCGCGAGATGGTGGACGAGATCGGGGCCGCTGCTGGTCGGCAGCAGCCGATTGGCGGCCGCGCGCCACAAGAGCGACGCGAACGCCGCGGCCACGATGGCGGCGCAGGTCGCGGCCGCTCCACGGTCGGACGCCGCCGCGCGCCGCAGCGCGGCGAAGGCGGCCAGCGCCGCCGCGAGCGCGGCCGCGAGCACGACGAACGGCGCGATCGGCAGGCCGATCCAGTCGGCCACGTACGCCGCCGCGATCGCCGAGGCGAGGAACGTCAGCGCGGACGCCGCCGCAGCTTCGGCGCCGACGAGCGGCGTTGGGGGTTCAGCGATCGACAGAGCGCGCAGAGCTTATCATCTGAAGTCCGGGGAGCGCCGATGGGTA
>QHWK01000271.1 GCA_003223775.1 Acidobacteriota bacterium | reverse complement strand
TCCGGCATCCGGCGGATCCTCATCATCACGACGCCCCACGAGCAGGACGGCTTCCGCCGGCTGCTCGGCGACGGCGCCGAGATCGGCCTCGGGATCGACTACGCGGTGCAGCCGAGCCCCGACGGCCTCGCGCAGGCGTTCATCATCGGCCGCGAGTTCGTCGGCCGCGACCGCGTGGCGCTCGCGCTCGGCGACAATCTGTTCTACGGCGCGCATTTCTCCGACTACCTGCGGAGCGCCGCCGCGCGCGAAGTCGGCGCGACGGTCTTCGGCTACCAGGTCCGCGACCCCGAACGCTACGGCGTCGTCGAGTTCGACGCGTCGGGCGCGCCGGTGAGCCTCGAGGAGAAGCCCGCCGCGCCGAAGTCGGCGTATGCCGTCACGGGGCTGTACTTCTACGACAACCAGGTGATCGACATCGCGGCGCGGCTCGAGCCGTCGGCGCGCGGCGAGCTGGAGATCACCGACGTCAATCGCGCGTATCTCGCGCGCGGCCAGCTGCACGTGGAGAAGCTCGCGCGCGGCATCGCGTGGCTCGACACCGGCACGCATGACGCGCTGATGCAGGCGTCGAACTTCATCCAGGCGATTGAGGAGCGGCAGGGGCTGATGGTGGCGTGCCTCGAAGAGATCGCGTACCGGATGGGCTACATCACCGGCCCCGATCTCGCGCGGCTCGCGCGCGCCATGGGCTCGAGCGCGTACGGCGAATACCTGCTCCGCATCCTCGAGCACGAGGACTGAGTGCGCGCGGTGCCGACGGAATTGCCCGGTGTCCTCCTGGTGGAGCCCGACGTCTACGCCGACAGCCGCGGCTTCTTTCTCGAGACCTATCACCGCGAGAAGTACGGCGCGTTCGGCATCGGACCGTTCGTCCAGGACAACCACTCGCGGTCGGCGGGCGGCACGCTGCGCGGGCTGCACCTTCAGCTCAGCCGTCCTCAGGGCAAGCTCGTGCGTGTCATCGAAGGGGAGATCTACGACGTCGCCGTCGACGTTCGACGCGGCTCGCCCACCTTCGGCCGCTGGGCGGCCACCACGCTGAGCGCCGACAACTTCCGCCAGTGCTACATCCCCCCCGGCTTTGCCCACGGCTTCTGCGTCGTCACGCCCCTCGCACAGGTTGAATACAAATGCACCAGCCTGTATGACCCGGCGAGCGAAGTCGGCATCGCATGGAACGACCCGTCGCTCGCGATCCGGTGGCCCGTCGGCGAGCCAATCCTCTCCGACCGCGATCGAAACAACCCCACACTCAATCAACTGACCGACCGGTTGCCAACATGGGTTGGAACCTGAAGGCTGCGGAGCAAGTGGGACAAATCTGTAAGGGCTGCACCAAACTCGTACGCGCGCCCTCGCGCCGATTCCAGCGATTTGCTCGTTTTTCGAAGAATTCAGCCGGGCATGCCGCTTGCCCCTGCGAGGGGCACGAGTCGCTGGTCTGATTACGGCAGGGCGCCGTGAAATGCTGGGGGAGCCAGACCAGTGAGGCAGAGGGGCATCGCAATAACGCGATGCCCTTTTGTTTTGTACGCATGTGACGGCGTAACATGCCCGCCACATGTTGAGGCGATTCGTCTTCATCGCCGCCGCGGCGGCGCCAGCTCTTCTCTCCTTCGCCGTTCGCGGGCCGCTCCATGCTGACGCCCGCGCTCCGCAATCGCTGACCTCGCTCGTCGCGCCCCAGAGCCTCGTGCGCGACACCAACGGTGACGGCTTGGCCGACGCCGTCGCGGCGCGAATCGTCGTGCCGGCGGCGCCGTCGCTCGCCGACGTCGAGGCGGCGACGAATCTGGCCGCGCGCCTCGGCTATGAGACGACGGCGCTCACGCTCCCGCTGGTGGTCAAAGACACCGAGGTCGCGCAGCCCGCGGCGATTGCCGTCCCCATCCTCGTCGGGCGGACGAACCGCTTCGTGCAGCGGCTGATCGAGACGAAAGCGATCGACGTCGCATCGCTGCAGCCGGGCCAGGGGATCGTCGCTGCGGTCGCGTCGCCGCTCGGCGGCGGCGACGGCCTCGTCGTCGTCGGCGGCGACGACGAGGGGACGCTGAACGCCGGCGTGGAGCTCGCGGCGCGGCTGCCGCGCGTCTGGGGCATGAACGGCATCACGCTAGCGGCCGTCGAAGAGCAGGCGATCCGCTATCTGCGCGGTCGCGGCGTGAACGCGTCGGGCGCGGGCATCTCGACGCTGCTCGTGGACAGCAGCAAGCGCGGCATCGCGCGGGCCGTGATGCGCATCACGGTCGCCGACGCCGACGGCGCGCGCGCCGCGAAGCTCCTCGAGGATCTCGAGGCGGCGCACCGCCGCGGACAGGAGCCGAAGACGCTCGACTTCACCAACATCGCAACGACCGCCATCGACGTCGTCTCGGCCGCGCGTGTGGTCGCGCACGTGGACGTCTCGCGCACCGGCCTCAATCAGCGGACGCTCACGCCGCCGATCGATCCCGACGAGCTCGCGCCCGATTCGCCCGGCGAGCGAGGCGCGCCGGCCGCGGGCGCCGCGCCCGCGGCAGCGCCCGGCCGCAGCTTCGATCTCACGAACGCGTTCTCGATCGACGGCTGGTACGGCGACGCATACACGGATCTCATCCCGGATCGCACCGACACGGCGATCGTGCTCGGCTCGGCGGACGACTCGCTCGGCGCCGCGCACATCGCCGCGCGCCTCGGCCTCGAGACCACCGGCATCACGCTGCCGCTGACGCGCGTCGCGGACAAGGTCCGCACGCCCGAGCGCGAGCCGAACCCGATTCTCGTCGGCCGATCGAACGCGCTCGTCGAGCGGCTGGCGAAGATCGGCAAGGCGCACCTCGACGACCTGCACCCCGGCGAAGGCGTCGTGCAGGTGGTGCCGAAGGCGTTCGGCAACGCCACGGCCACCGTCGTCGCGGGCGCGGATGCCGCGGGGACCGAGGCGGCCGCCTCGTATCTCGCGCGGCGCATGCCGTACATCTGGGACAACGCGCGGGGATCGACGACGCTCGCGGACGCGGCGCTCCAGGTGAATCGATTCCTCCAGGCGCGCACCGCCGCGGGGCAGGCGAGCCAGATCGACGCGGAGCTCGACGTGCTCATCGCCGACATGAAGGATCGAACGCTCGACTCGTTCGACGTGAAGCTCTTCGTCGAGCGGGCGGATCCGGCACTCGAGCAGTACGTCGTCGGCAGGCTGCAGCGCGCCGGCGTGAAGACGCCGGCGACGGTGACGAGCATCGGCATCACCGATCCGGTGACGGTCTTCGACGACACGATGCACGTGCCATGGGAGGTGGACGACTTCTGGACGAAGTTCAGGAGCGGCGTCCTGCCGAAGGTGAAGCGCGGATCGAAGGTCGATCTCGAGACGCGGTTGAGCGAGTCGCCCGGGGAGCGCCGGAAGATCGCCGACGAGGCGCGCGCCGAGCTCGCGGCGGCGGGCGCGGCGAGCGCGAACGTCCGCGTGCTGTCGGCGTACAAGCAGGGCTACCTCTGGATGACCGAGCAGGTCATCCCGGAGCTGAAGACGAAGAACGCGCGCGCGATCAGGGTGAAGGTGGCGGAGTACCACCCCGACCTCTCGAAGAAATACAAGTTCTACATGGTGCCGAGCCGCTGGGTGCACGAGCTGTATCCGGTGGACGAGATCTTCCAGCGCGAGCTCGGCATCGCGAAGGACGCGTTCTCCGTGGAGCTCGTGGACGGCGCGAAGGAGATCTATTCGCTCGAGGCGACCGATGCGGGCGGCCGCGTCGTGTATCGCGCGTCGTTCTCGCCGAAGACCGTCGAGCGCGAGTACCTCGACAAGTTCCCGGGCTGGTCGCGCGTCGTCGTGACGACCGGGTGGCTCTCGGCGTCGGTGGACGGCGCATCGGTGGTGGACGAGCGGATCGCGACCGATCCCGAGCGCTTCTGGGATCACTACCAGTCAGTCGTGCTGCCGCGCATCTACGACAACGTGATGAAGGTCACCGACAACCGGCCGCTGCCGGAGAAGCAGCCGTTTCACCGCGACCTCGACATCGAAGTCTGGATGAGCGAGCCCGACTTCCGCATCGGCATCGACGAAGAGCTCGTGTCGTCGCTCGAGGCGCTGCACGAGGATCTCTACTTCGTGACGCTCGACTTCTTCGACGCGCTCGGCCGCACGACGACGAGGCGACGGCTCGCGGCGCCGGGAAAGATCTTCCCGATCATCCATCCCGCACGCGACGGACGGGCGGGCGAGGTGCGCGTGCACTACGCCGGCAACGCCTCGACGCGGCCGAAGATCGAGGTCGTGTTCAAGGAGAAGAACGCCGATCGGCCGACGCGCGTGGTGCGCGAGCTGACGCGTA
>QHWK01000270.1 GCA_003223775.1 Acidobacteriota bacterium | reverse complement strand
TACGCTGGGGTGACGGATCATCACGAAAACACGAAGATCCACGAACATCACGAAGTACCAATCCGTACGAACAGCGTTCGTGTGCTTCGTGGATCTTCGTGCCTTCGTGAAAGACCGCCGCTCCCGCGAGCGCGGCCGCATACACGATCGGAATCATCGTCCGGCGGCCGGCGGCGTGATCTCGATCCGCAGATCGCGCGCCACCGGCGGATTGTTGCCGAGGCGCGACCTCGCCTCCACCTTCAGCACGTATTTGCCAGGCGCGAGCTCCTTCAGCGGAATCCGCGTCGTGTAGCCGTAGCCGCCGCGCGCGCCGCCGAGGTCGCTCGAGTCGCGCGTCTCGTCGGTCTTGAACAGCACGCGCCCCTCGTCGGTCGTGATCGTCGTGACAATGTCCACCTTGTGCGGCTTCGAGGCCTCGTTGTCGTACACCTCGGCGAAGAGTGCGATCTCGTCGTTCTGCGGGAAGCTGCGCAGCGAGATCGGCGGACCCGGCAGCACCGGTTTGAGCTGCTCGTCGGCGCGCACGGTCGGCAGCGCGGCCCCGAGGCCCGAGGTGAGCACGACGCCGCTGACGCTGAACGGCGCCTTCTGGAAATCCGGGACGTTCAGGTCGTACTGCACCGAGCCGACGTTGCCGCCGTTGGTGTCGTGCGCGGCCACCCGCAGCTGGTACTTGCCGGGCGGGAGATCGAGGCGGTTGAGTACCCGGAGCCCGGTCTGCTCGATGCGCGCCCTGGTCTCGGGCTTGAGGTTCGGCATGGCGAGCGAATCGGTGTTGCCGGCCTTGATCTTGCCGTTCTGATCGATCGCGAGATACGAGAGCACGACTTTCGCGTTCTGCGCGAGCTGCAGATCGCGGCCGCGCATCTCGACCCCGAAGAGCACCGACGCGTTCGGCGCCGCGCCCTTGAACGGCGCCGCGAAGACGTGCAGCGTGAGCCCGCTCACCGGCAGCGGGCTGTCGATCGCCTCGCGCAGCTCGGGCGTCGACGGCCCCTTCGTGTTCGCCGTCGTCACGGCGTCGGCCTTCTTCGGCGTCACGTAGCCTTTGCGCGCGCGCACGGTGAGCCCCGGCCGCGTCACGCGCACGTCGATCTTGTGCAGCCGGCCCGGCCGCGGATCGGGCGGATAGTACGCGAGCACGTAGTACGAGCTGTTGTCCTCGACGATGCGCTGGTAGGCGGTCGCGAAATCGTTCTTGTTGACCACCGCGAAGCCGCCGGTCTCGTCCGACAGGACGCGCAGGCTGTCCTGCGCGAGCCGCAGCTCGTTCTGCAGCGAACCGGAGCCGATCCCGAGCGACGTGTCGTCGGGGTACGACTGGATCTCGATCGACTCGTCGCCGAGATCGGTGAGGCCGCGCGGGTCGATGCCGTAGATCGCGACGTTGGATCTGGTCGCCGCCGAGATCGCGTCGCGCGTCGAGTCCATCACCATCGACGCGCTGTGGTGATTCGATCCGTTGCCCGCGATCATGTCGTAGATGTCGTAGTCGATCCCCTCGCTGACGAAGAGGATCGCCTTGCGGCGCCCGCGCACCGATCCGAACCAGTCGGCGACGTTGCGCAGCGTGTCGAGCGTGTTCCGCGCGTTGAAGCCGCGCTCGGCGTCCTCGGGATCGTTGAGCGGATCGCCCTGCTGCCGGAGGTCGCGCGTGTTGTTGAACTCGCGCGTCTTGTTCGCGGTGGCCGAATCGAGCTTGCGTCCGCTGGTCTTGTCCACCGCGGCGAGCAGCAGCCGCTTGTTGTTCGTGAACTCCTGGTTGGCGTCGGAGGAGCCGGCGGTGTGCACGATGGCCATCAGATCGTTGGCGCCGAGCCGCCGCTCGATGAACTGCTTGGCGGCCGCCTTCACTCGAATCGACCGCCCGAACCGCGTGTGCAGGTCGTCGATCACCATGACGTAGACGCGGCCGTCGAACGGCTTCTCGTTCGTCTTCACGTCGGGCTCGATCGGCGACTCGGCGAAGAGCGGCCGATCGGCGCGCTCGATCGGGATGTCGACCATCGTGAAGGTGTTGATGCTCTGCGATTTTCCGTCCTCGAGCACCTGGAAGTCTTCCTTCTTCAGGTCGCGCACGAGGTTGCCCTGGCGATCGGTCACCACCACGTCGACCTCCACGTAGTCGACGCGGACCTTGAAGGTCGGGCCCTGTGGCGGCGGCGGCGGCGCAGGCGGCTGCGCTGGGGGTTGTTGCCCCGCGTCGAGCGCCGCGCCGGCGAGAAACACGAGCAACGCGGTGAGTCGAAGACCTTTATGCATGGCTGATGATCTCAAGGCGGATTATACGTCCCGCCTTCGCGCGATGCTCGATCGAACGCGACGGCGTGACCCGAGGAAGCCGGAGCGTGCGAAGCGCGCCGCGCGAAGGCGGCTATACTGGTCAGGATGTCCCCATCGGCAGCGGCCGGGCTCGATATTAAAGACGTCCAGCGTGCGCTGACGGCCGATGGCCTCGACGGCTGGCTGCTGTACGACTTCCGCGGCTTGAATCCCATTGCCGCCGACGTGATCTCCGTCGGCCGCCAGGGCGGCCACCTCGCGACGCGGCGGTGGTATTACCTGATTCCCGCCACCGGCGAGCCGCGTGCGCTGGTGCACGCGATCGAGAAAAACGCGCTGGCGCACCTGCCGGGCTCGACCACGCGGTATGCGGGCCGCGATCAACTCGAGGCGGGGCTGCGCGCGCTGCTCGGCGGCATCCGCCGCGTCGCGATGGAATACTCGCCTGGCTGCGCCATTCCGTACGTGGCGCGCGTCGACGCCGGCACGATCGAGCTCGTGCGCGAGATGGGCGCCGAGGTCGTCTCGTCCGGCGATCTGATCCAGCGCTTCTCCGCTGTCTGGGACGACGATGCGATCGCGACGCACCGCGGGGCGTCGGAAAAGCTCTACCGGATCAAGGATCGCGCGTTCGAGACGATCGCGCGCCAGCTCCGCGACGGCGCCGCCACGACCGAATACGACATCCAGCAGCGCATGGCCGGCTGGTTTCGCGACGAAGGACTCGTCAGCGACTCGGATCCGAACGTGTCGGCGGCGGCCAACGCCGGCAATCCGCATTATCTGCCGACGCCGTCGGCGCACCGCCCGATCCGAAAGGGCGAGGTCGTGCTGCTCGACCTCTGGGGCAAGCTCGATCGCCCCGGCGCGGTGTTTGCTGACATCACCTGGATGGGCTTTTCCGGCCGTGACGTACCACAGCCGGTCGCGCGCGCGTTCGAGGTCATCTGCCGCGGGCGCGATGCCGCGGCGGCGCTCGTGCGCGACGCCGCGCGCGCGGGCCGGGAAGTGCGCGGCTGGGAAGTCGATCGCGCGGCGTCCGCCGTGCTGCGCGGCGCCGGCTACGACGCGAACATCCTCCATCGGACCGGACACAGCCTCGGCGAAACGGTTCACGGCAACGGCGTGAACATGGACGACTACGAGACGCACGACGATCGGCGGCTCCTGCCGGGCACCGGCTTCACGATCGAGCCCGGCCTCTACTTCGATGACTTCGGCGTGCGGACCGAGATCAACATGGTCGTCGGCACGGGCGACGCCACGGTGACCGGCCCCGTGCAGACAGAGATCGTGAGACTGACGTAAGACAGCAGACAAGGCGGGCCTCGCGGCTCGCCGGAGGTCGAGAACGATGTCAACCCGCAAGACGACGCTTTTCTACGCGCTCCTTCTGATGGTCGCCTCGCTGTTTGTCGGCATGGTGATCGCGTCGCGGCTCGATCTCGCGCCGCGCTCCTCCGCGCAGACGATCAACGCGCCGCCGATGAACAGCACGCCGGTCACCGGCGCGCTGGACGCGCAGACCTTCCGCAACGTCGCGAAGATGGCGACGCCGATCGTCGTCAACATTCGCACCGAGATGAAGACGAAGGGAAACGACC
>QHWK01000460.1 GCA_003223775.1 Acidobacteriota bacterium | reverse complement strand
GTTGCGGAACTCGACGAGCACGGTGAGCGGATCGGGCCGCGTGAGCGAGTAGCCGACGGGCTCGGTCGCTTCGATGACGAGCGATGCGCCCTTCGAATTCGCGCGGGCGCTGATGGTCTTCAGTCGAATGGTCGACGGGCCGGCCGCCGGACCCGACGCGCCGACGAGCACGCCGGCAGCAGACAGGGCCACGAACAGACAGGCGAGTCCCCTGGTAGGAGTCATTACTTGGCGTCCTCGAGCGATCGCAATAGTTTTCGAACCTCACGCTGCTTCACGAGCGACAGCGGATCGTTGACTTCCTGCACGACGATGAGCCCCTGCGGCGTGATCGACTTGATGGTGCCGTCGAGCAGTTTGTCGCCCTGGTGCACGATGTAGGTGTGGTTGTCGGGGCCCATGATCATCGCCACCAGCGAGCCCCGACTCTGCATGATGCCGCGCACCGAGATTTCGGCGACGGCGAGCCCCGTCGCCCCTTCGCCGCGGCGCGACGTCGCGACCGAGCCGGTGCCGGCGCCAATCAGCGTCTGAAACGGATCGCGGCGGCCTTCCGCGCGATACGTGTAGGCCTCGGCCTGCGGCGCGGGCGCCGCCGGCGCTTCCGCGGTCGGCGCCGCCGGCTTCTCGGCGGCGGGTGTCTGCGCGGGCGTGGCAGGCGCGGGCGGCTGCGCGCCCGGCTTCGCGGGCTGCGGCTGCGCGACAGCGGCGCCGCACAGCGCGAGCACGAACGTCGTGATGAAGAATGAAGTACGCATGGTTACGCGCCCCGTCCCGCGGGCGGCGCCGCACCGCGGCCGCCAGGCGCCGCACCACGCCCACCCGGCGCCGACGGCTTGTCGAGCAGCACGAAGGTCGTCGCGACGCACGTTGCGGTGATGGTGCTGTTCGGCTCCGGTTTGTCCTTCCCCTTCACGTCGAGGCCGTTGATGTTCACGATGCGCGTGAACTTGCCGACGCGATCGAAGAAGGTCGCGAGATTGTGATAGGTGCCCTCGAGCTCCAGCGTGATCGGCCACTCGGCGTGCAGCTGCTTGGTGACCGTCGGCGCCGGCTTGAAGCCCTTGATCGTCATGTTCGACTGCGCGGCGACGGTCTGCATGCGGTTCAGCAGATCCGCGGCGTCCTTCGCCTCGGGCAGGATCGCCTTCAGGTTCGCGAGCCGCCCCTCGAGATCCGACACCTGCGAGCGGAACTCGGGCAGCTTCTTCGCCGTCGTCAGGCCCTTGGTGATGTCGCCCTTCAGCGCGGTGAGCTGCTGCTCGCGCGACGTCATGTCGGCGCGCACCGGCATTTCGTAGTAGTAGTAGAAAACTCCGCAGCCGACGAGCGCGAGGACGACGAACGCGCCAACCTGCGCGTACCACGGAAGTTTTGTGAGCGTCAGTTGCATCTGGGTTCACTGAGCCGTATCGGGGCGATCCGAGACGACCTTTAAAGGGTTTCGCTGCACGCTTATCCGCCGGCTTTCGGCGGCGCTGCCGGGACCGCCGGCGCCGACTTCGCCGCGTCCGGCTGCTGGAACGTCGCCTTCAGCGTGAATCGAATCAGCTCGCCGCCGCCGCCGGCCGGCGCCGCCTCCGCGGTGGTCGAGATGATGTCGATCGATCGCTTGAAGTAGCCCGACGCCTCGAGATTCGAGATGAATTCGGCGACGCCCGTCTGGTTCGTGCAGCGTCCGTCGATCTGCACGTCGTCGCCGGCCTGCTTCAGCTCGGTGAGCCACAGCATCGACGGCAGCGCGCGGCTGATCTGATCCAGCATGTGCACCGGACCGGTCTGCCCCTTGCGCAGCTGCTCGATGAGGACGACGCGCTGCTGGAGCTGCGCCTTGCGCTGCTCGAACTGCTGCACCTGCTGAATGACCGAGTGGAGCCGCGTGGTCTCCTGCTGCGCGGTGGAGATCGCCGCGTCGAGCTGATTGGAATCGCGCGAGATCACCCAGTAGCGCCAGCCGATGAACAGCAGCGCCAGGATGAGGATCATGCTGCAGCCGACGGCCATCTTCTGGCCGGCGGTGCCGAAGGTGACGGCCTTCTTCTTGGTGCGTTCGCGCTCGGCGGCGAGGAGGTTGATCCGAATCATCGGTCACCTGCCCGGCGCAGCGCGAGGCCGACGGCGACGGCCGCGGCGGGGCTGACGCCTTCCGCGTCCTCGACGCCGAGCTTCTGCGGCTCGAACGCGATCTTCTTGAACGGATCGAACATCTCGACCTGCGTGTTGAAGCGGTCGGTGAGCGCCTGCACGAAGCCGTCGACGCGCGCCGCGCCGCCGCTCAGCACGATGCGGTCGATGCGATCGCTCGACGCGCTCGCCTTGAAGAAGTCGAACGTCTTCTGGATCTCGAGCAGGACGTTCTCGGTCATCGCGTGGAGCACCGGCGTCACTTCCTCGACGGTCACGCCGTCCACCGGCTGCCCGCGCTTCAACTGCTCAGCGCTCTCGAACGGCAGATTCAGCTCCTTCTGCACCGCCTCGGTGTAGCTGTTGCCGCCCATCGAGATGTCGCGCGTGAACACCGACTGATCGCCGGTGACGATGTTGATGTTGATCGCGCTGGCGCCCGCGTTCAGCAGCACGACGACCTGCTGCGGGTCGAGGCCGTAGTTCACCTCGTAGGCGTTCTGCAGCGCGAAGGCGTCGACGTCGACGATCACCGGCGTGCGCCCGGCCTGCGAGATGACGCCGGTGTAGTCGGCGATCTTCTCCTTCTTCGCGGCGACGAGCAGCACGTCCATCGTGCCGCTCGATCCCTCGCCGGTGCCGGCGTCGAGGATCTGGTAATCGAGGTTGACGTCCTGGATGTCGAAGGGGATGTACTGCTCGGCTTCCCAGTAGATGGACTCGGCGAGCTCGGCTTCGGTCATCACCGGAAGGTTGATCTTCTTGACGATGACCGCGTTGCCCGAGAGCGACGCCGCGACCTCTTTGGTCTTGAATTGCTTGTTCTCGAACACACGGCGGATCGAATCGGCGACGGCGGCGCCGTCGATGATCGCGCCGTCGACGATGCTGTCGGGCGGGACCGGCTGAATGCCGAAGGCGACGACCTTCCAGCCCTTGCCCACCTGCCTGAGCTCGACCGCCTTGACTGCGCTCGAGCCGATGTCGAGGCCGATAACGGCCTTGGATTTTCCTAGACCAAACACGTGGCGTTGTCCTTTGATCAGCGACTTACAAAGCTGCGGAAGCGGCATTTCCGTAATCCCGCGTTCCCCTTATCGGCGCGGAGCCGGACCTACTGCACATGTAATCGGCCGAGCCGCCGGCCGTCTTGACACTCCCCAGAAACATCCGTATGATTTGGGTTTACCGTTGCCTGGCCCTGCCCGACCGTAACCCGTCCAACGATCGGTCCGGGCGGGAATCCCCATACATCGGTTTTTCTACGCGTTTTGAAAGGGCGTTGTTAGGAATGTCTACGTTCATAGCCAGCGCTGAAAAGGCAATCGCGAGCAGCCGCTGGCACATCATCGACGCCGACGGCCGGGTGCTCGGGCGCATCGCGACCACGGCGGCGCGCCTGCTGCAGGGCAAACACAAACCGATCTACACGCCCTTCATCGATACCGGCGACCATGTGGTGATCGTGAACGCGGCGAAGGTGAAGCTTACCGGCCGCAAGGAAGATCAAAAGATCTACCGGCAGCACAGCGGCTACGAAGGCGGCCTGCGCGAGGAGCGCGCGCGGCTCGTGCGGCAGCGAAAGCCCGAGAAGCTGATCGAAGACGCGGTGCACGGCATGCTGCCCAAGACGAAGATGGGCGAAGCGATGTACCGCAAGCTCAAAGTGTACGCCGGTCCGGATCATCCGCACGCGGCGCAGAAACCCTCAAAGCTCGAGGTCGCGTAACGTGGCAGCAGTGCAATACGTACGGACTGCGCACCGATTCGGCGCCGCTAAAGCGGTGCCCTACGTACGGACTGCGCACCGATTCGGCACGCTACAGCAGCGCCCGACGTACGGACTGCGCACCGATTCGGCGCCGCTAAAGCGGTGCCCGACGTACGGACTACGCACCGATTCGGCACGCTACAGCAGCGCCCGACGTACACACTACGCACGCGCGGTTGACTCGCGCCGACGTTGCCTCCGCGCGTCGCACGTAGGGCACCCCTTCAGGGGTGCCGCGGTGCCGCGTGAAGGAGAAGGATTTGGCCGCGATCGCGATGAAGGATCTCCTGGAGGCTGGCGTCCACTTCGGCCACCAGACGAAGCGCTGGAACCCGAAGATGAAAGAGTACATCTTCGGCGAACGGAACGGCATCTACATCATCGACCTGGGCAAGACGGTGAAGCGGTTCCGGGAAGCGGAGGACTTCGTCAGCCGGCTCGCGTCGGAGGGACGGACGATCCTGTTCGTGGGGACGAAGCGGCAGGCGCAGGACGTGATCGCCGAGGAGGCGCAGCGCTGCGGCATGTTCTTCGTGAACGAGCGCTGGCTCGGCGGCCTGCTGACCAACTTCTCCACCATTCAGCGCAGCCTGGGGCGGCTCCGCGATCTCGAAGCGATGGCAACCGACGGCCGCTTCGACACGCTGTCGAAGAAGGAAATCGCGCGGAACGAGAAAGAGCGGCGGAAGCTGGCGAAGAACCTCGACGGCATCCGCGGCATGTCGCGGCTGCCCGACGCCGTCTTCGTCGTCGACACGAAGAAGGAAAAGATTGCGGTCGACGAGGCGCGCAAGCTGAAGATTCCGGTGATCGGCATCGTCGACACCAACTGCGATCCGGACGAAGTGGACTTCGTCATCCCGGGCAACGACGACGCGCTGCGCGCGATCCGGCTGTTCGCGTCGCGCGTCGCCGAGGCGGTGATCGCCGGCCGCGACATGAAGCAGTCGCTCGACGTCGAGCGCTCGCGCGAGGACGACGACAACACGCCGCCCGATACCGATCCGCGGCGCGCCGCGCGGCCGCAGCGGCGGCGGGAACCCGCGCCCGCTTCGGCGTAAAAACCGCGTCATGGCTGATGGCTAATGGCTGATGGCTAATGGCTGATGGCAGAAGGACGATGGCGAGAGGCCCTTTGCCCTGAGCCATCAGACATGACGGCTTGGCAGCACCGGCCCGCGGCCGGTTTTTTTTCGTACGGGAGACACGCAATGGCGACGATGGCGATCACGGCCGACATGGTGAAGAAGCTCCGCGACCAGACGGGCGCGGGGATGATGGAGTGCAAGAACGCGCTCGCCGAAGCGAACGGCGACTTCGAGGAGGCGAACACGATCCTGCGCAAGCGCGGGCTCGCGAGCGCCGCGAAGAAGGCGGGGCGCACGGCGAGCGAGGGGCTGATCGCGAACGCGGTGGCCGCGGATCACTCGTGGGGGATCCTCGCCGAGGTGAACTGCGAGTCGGACTTCGTCGCGCGGACGCCGGACTTCCGGCAGCTGATGCAGGACGTCCTCGCCGAGATCGAGAAGGCCGGCGGCGCAGCGAACGACGCGTGGCTGAAGGATCCGCAGGGGCCGATCGTCAAACGCGTCGCACCCGTGATCGCGAAGCTCGGGGAGAACATGGCCGTCTCGCGCTTCGTGCGCTACGCGGGACAGGGCTACGTCGGCCAGTACATCCACCAGGGCGGCAAGCTCGGCGTCATGGTCGAGATCGGCGGCGTGACGCCAGCGATCGCGAAGCGCGACGAGTTCCAGACGCTCGTCAAGGAGCTCGCGATGCAGATCGCGGCGGCGAACCCGACCTACACGGCGCGCGAGCGCGTCCCGGCCGACGTGCTCGAGAAGGAGAAGGCGATCTACCGCGCGCAGATGGAGAACTCGGGCAAGCCGGCGAACGTGCTCGACAAGATCGTCGAGGGCAAGCTCGGAAGCTTCTACAAGCAGGTGGTGCTGCCGGATCAGGAGTCGATCCGCGACCCGAAGATGACGGTGAAACAGGTGATCGACGCCGCCTCCAAGGCGCTGGGCGGGGTTGTGACGGTGACTGGCTTCGCGCGCCTCAAAGTGGGCGAGGTCGCGGCCGCCTGAACACCGTCGTTGTCGGAGCGGCCCCGTCCTTCGTTATAATCGACGTTCGTGGCCGCTCCCGTTCCCGCCTACAAGCGGATCCTCCTCAAGCTCTCCGGCGAAGCCCTGATGGGCGAACAGACCTACGGGATCGACCCCGTCGTGGCGACGCAGATCGCGCGCGACGTCGCCGAGATCCAGGGGATGGGCGTCGAGACGGCAATCGTGATCGGCGGGGGCAACATCTTCCGCGGAGTCGCCGCGAGCGCGCGCGGCATGGACCGCGCGACCGCCGACTACATGGGGATGCTCGCCACCGTGATCAACGCGCTCGCGCTGCAGGACGCGCTCGAGCAGCAGGGCGTCGTGACGCGCGTCGTCACCGCGATCGAGATGCGCGCCGTCGCCGAGCCGTTCATCCGACGCCGCGCGATCCGCCACCTCGAGAAAGGCCGCGTGATCGTCTTCGGCGCCGGCACCGGCAATCCCTACTTCAGCACCGACACCGCCGCCGCGCTCCGCGCGATGGAAATCAAGGCGGACGTCATCCTCAAGGGGACGAAGGTCGACGGCATCTACGACGCCGACCCGATGGTGAAGGCAGACGCCACGCGCTTCGATCGCATCTCCTACCTGCAGGTGCTCGAGCAGGGCCTGAAGGTGATGGACGCGACCGCGATCTCGCTCTGCATGGACAATCGCCTGCCGATCGTCGTCTTCAACCTGAGGACGCCGGGCAACATCAAGAAGGCGATCATCGGCGAGCCGATCGGATCGCTGGTTACTGCATAACGGCAAGGCAGGGAGACAGGACGGCAGGGAGGCAGGACGGCAGAAAGGCAGGAATTCACGGATGGAAGGCGCAACGGCAGGAACGACGAAGGCGGCAAGGCGGAATGGCTGGAACGGCGCCTCGAACGCCGTCCCTCCCGCCTTCACCCTCCGCCTACCCTCCCTTCCGCCTTCGTCATTTCCGCCGTTCCGCCTTCCGGCGTTGGATTTCTGCCTTCCTGCCTTCCTGCCGTCCTGCCTTGTGGTATTCACCGGAGCTCCTCGATGGACGTAAATGATCTGAAGGGTTTGTTTGGCGAAGTCACCAAGCGAATGAAAGCCGCGCTCGATCACCTGCAGCACGAGTTCGCCGGCGTACGCACGGGCCGCGCGTCGGTGACGATCCTCGACGGCGTGCACGTCGAGGCGTACGGATCGAAGATGCCGCTCAACCAGATGGCCGGCCTCTCGATCCCCGAGCCGCAGCTGATCATCGCGCAGCCGTTCGATCACTCGCAGCTCGGCGCGATCGAGAAGGCGACCGAGGAGCGCCGCCGGGAGCTCTCGAAGCACGTCCACAAGTTGAGCGAAGAGGGGCGCAACAGCGTGCGCCAGGTACGGCGGGACGCGAACGACCGCCTGAAGAAGCTGCTCAAGGATCACAAGATTCCCGAGGACGACGAGAAGAAGGGCCTCGACGAGATTCAGAAGCTGACCGACAACAGCATCAAGCAGATCGACGATCTGCAGAAGAAGAAGGACAGCGAGCTGCTCGGCAAGTGACCTTCTTCTCGCATCTCGAGTGCTCCGTGCCTTGCGGGGCGCCGCGGCTCGATCCTCGCGCCGTCCACCACCTGTGCTCCTGCGGCGCGCCGCTCGTCGCGCGGTACGATCTCGAGCGCGCGCGCGCCTGGCGGCGCGAGACGCTCGCCGGCCGCGAGCCGAACATGTGGCGGTATCGCGAGATGCTGCCGCTCTTCGACGGCGAATCGCCCATCACGCTCGGCGAAGGCTTCACGCCGCTCTTTCACGCGAAGGCGCTCGGCGCCACGCTCGGCCTCGACCGCCTGTTCATCAAAGACGAATCGCTGAACCCCACCAATTCGTTCAAGGCGCGTGGCCAGGCGGCGGCGATCACGCGCGCGAAATACCTCGGCGCGAAGACAATCGCGCTGCCGACGGCGGGGAACGCCGGCAACGCGGCGGCCGCCTATTCCGCCGCCGCCGGCCTCGAATGCGAGGTGTTCATCCCCAAGGACGCGAAACAACCGTTCGTCGACGAGTGCCGGCTGTACGGCGCGAACGTCACGCTCGTCGATGGGCTGATCACCGACGCGGGGCGCATGGCCGCGGAGAAAGGCGGGCCGCTCGGCTGGTACGACGTGTCGACGCTGAAGGAGCCGTACCGCATCGAGGGCAAGAAGACGATGGCGTACGAGCTCGCGGAGCAGATGGACTGGGAGTGGCCCGACTGGATCGTCTACCCGACCGGCGGCGGCACCGGCATGGTCGGGATGTGGAAGGCGTTCGACGAGATCGAGCGGCTCGGGTGGGTGAAGCCAGGGCGGCGGCCGAAAATGGTGACGGTGCAGGCGGAACACTGCGCGCCGATCGTCCGCGCGTTCGACGAGGGCGCCGAGAGGGCGCAGCCGTGGGAGAACGCGGCGACGATCGCCGACGGCCTCCGCGTGCCGCGCGCGATCGGCGATTTTCTGATCCTGCGCGCGATCCGCGAAAGCGGCGGTACGGCGGTCGCCGCGTCGGATCGTGAGATGGTCGAGGGGATGCTCGCCATCGGCAAACAGGCGGGCGTGAGCGCCGCGCCCGAGGGCGGCGCCGCGCTCGTCGCGATTCAGAAGCTTGCGGCCGCGGGATCGATCAAGCCGCGCGACCGCGTCGTGCTCTTCAATACGGGCGGCGCGCTCAAGTACCTCGACGTCCTGCACAGTTGACGTCCCGCGTCTTGCACGCGCACCGGCCGCCAGGAGGTACGCGATATGTTCGGTGTGATCGGCTGGATTCTCTTCGGGTTGATCGTCGGCGCGATCGCGAAGCTGCTGATGCCCGGCCGCGATCCCGGCGGCATCATCGTCACGATGCTGATCGGCATCGCCGGCGCGCTGACCGGCGGATTCATCGGCCGTGCGCTCGGCTGGTACGGTCCGAACGATGGCGCCGGCTTCTTCATGTCGCTGTTGGGCGCGATTCTGCTGCTGTGGCTCTACCGCGTGATCGTCGGGAGGCAGACGGTCTAGGGCGTCAGTCGCCGAAGGTGATTCCGAGCGCCTTCGCGGTGAGCAGCAGATCCGAGTCGAGCGGCACCGTCTTCGTCTTCCCGACGACCTCGTCGAGGCGGCGGGCGACGATGTCCGGCGGATCGTAGGCGACCATCGTCCCGAAGTCGCGGCGCCGCACGAGCTCGACCGCCTTGGCGCCGAAGCGCGTCGCGAGCACGCGGTCGAAGCTCGTCGGCGCGCCGCCGCGCTGCAGGTGGCCGAGAACGACCGATCGCGTCTCCTTGCCGGTTTCGCGCGCGAGCGCCTCGCACACCTGCGCGCCGATCCCGCCGAGCCGCTCGGCGTAGCCTTCGCGCGCCGCCTCGATGAGCGACAACGATCCGCCCTTTGCGTACGCGCCCTCGGCGACGACCACGATGCTGAACTGCGCACCCCACTGATCGCGCGCCCTCAGCCGGTCGGCGACGATGCCGATGTCGAACGGGATCTCGGGAATCAGAATCGCGTCGGCGCCGCCGGCGACGCCGGCGTAGAGCGAGATCCACCCCGCATAGCGGCCCATCACCTCGACGACCATCACGCGGTGATGCGCCTCGGCGGTCGTGTGCAGGCGATCGATCGCGTCGGTCGCGAACGCGACCGCCGTGTCGAAGCCGAAGCAGTTCGTCGTGCCGACGATGTCGTTGTCGATGGTCTTGGGCACGCCGACCACCGGGACGCCGCGTTTGCAGAACTCGTGCGCGATGCCGAGCGTGCCGTCGCCGCCGATCACGACGAGCGCGTCGAGCCCCATCTTGTGGAACATCTCGACGACGCGGGTCGAGTAGTCGTGGACGCCTTCGGAGGTCGAGACGGGATAGGCGAACGGGTTGCCGCGGTTGGTGGTGCCGAGAATCGTGCCGCCGAGGCGGAGGATGCCGGTGACGTCGCGCGGCGTCAGCACGCGCGAGCGGTTCGGCTCGATGAGGCCGTCGAAGCTGTCCTCGAGGCCGACAACTTCGATGCCGCTATTGGATCCGGCCTTGACGACGGCGCGGATGACGGCGTTGAGGCCGGGAGCGTCGCCGCCGCCGGTCAACACGCCGAGTCGACGAATCGCGGACACTCCGATGAGTGTAGCATTGCGGCCTTACGCGGCTGGACGCTGACGCCGGCGCGGTGCTTGACGGCTCACGCTCGAGAGTGCGGCGTTGCAAAAGTCTGTAGGGCGACGCTTTCAGCCACGCCGACCGTGCGGCAGACGTCGCTCGTCCGTTGCGGGCGTGAAAACCGCCGTGGTACAATTCGGGATTCGAGTGGGCGGCTAGCTCAGTTGGGAGAGCGCCGCGTGCGCAACGCGGAGGTCGGGAGTTCGAGCCTCCTGCCGTCCACCAAAATTCTTAGCGAATGAGGCAGCTTCGGCTGCCTCTTTTTGTTGTACGGCATGGTTTGAGAGTTTTTGTGGCCAATTTGTGGCCAGAGAATCGAACGTCTCCAGCGCTGCGCGCTTTCGCTCGACGGTTGGATGCGTGTACCGCTCGAGCATCCGTGTCGACGAGTGCCCCGAGATCGCCATTACCGTGTGGTCGTCGAGACCGCGCTCGATCATGCGCGACAGTGCAGTGACGCAGCGTGTGAACGATGACCCACGGGTGGATACGCGGTCGACCGGCCAGGAGCGCGGCGATCGCCTCGGTGATAGGAATCCGCCTCACCTTTCCGTTCTTCGTCTGCCAGAACGTCATGTAGCCGCCCTGGCAGTCGTCCCAGCGCAACGCCAGACGCTCGCCGATGCGGGCGCCGGTGATCAGCGCGAGCTTGAGCAACGCTTGAAGCTTCGGCATCCGCTCGCACGTGTCCAGCAGGCGCCGCTGCTGATCGGCTGACAGAATTCGCGTCCGCCGGTTCTGCAGTCGGAATCGCTTCACCCCTC
>QHWK01000459.1 GCA_003223775.1 Acidobacteriota bacterium | reverse complement strand
TGGACGAGGCCCTGCTGGTTCGCTGCGGCGAGCATCGCGATCGCGCGCGGCTGGCTGGCGCGCGGAATCCGCGCGACGAGCGTCAGCCATGCAATCGCGTCCTGCTCCGCCCACGGCTGGTCGGGGTCGATTCTCGCGTAGCCGCTCGAGTTGTTGTCGTAGTGCAGCGGCTGCTGGAGCGCGAGCGGCAGCCACACGTCCGCTTCCGAATCGGTCCACAGGCCAACGAAGCCGGGCGGCGCGACGCCGACCACCGCGACCGTCACGCCGTTGATCGCAATCGATCGTCCCACGGCGGCGTCGGCGCCGCCGAGCAGCCGCGTCGCGAGGCCATCGCTGACGACGGCGACCAGCGCGTCGCCGCCCGGCCGCGTGTCGTCGGCGGTGAGCGCCCGGCCGCGCGCCGCCGCGACGCCGAGCGTCGTGAAGTAGCGATCGGAGACGAGCTGCGCGGTGAGAAACTGCGGCTGCGCGCCGCCCGGCAGACGAACGACGAAGCGCGCCCCGCGCGTCACCGCCGCGAGCGAGCCCGACGACCCGAGCGCCTCCTCGAGCCTCTTGAAGCGCGGGTAGCTGAATCGCAGGTAGCGTCCCGTGCCGCCGGTCACGTCAGCGCTTCCTTCGGGTCCGCTCTCGTAGAACGTCGTCAGCTCGTCGACAGAAGGCAGCGGCAGCGGCTTCAGCACGACGGCGTCGAGCAGCGTGAAGATCGTCGTGTTGGCGCCGATGCCGAGCGCGAGCGTCAGCACGACGATCGCGGTAAACGCCGGCGCCTTCGCGAGCCCGCGGCCGGTGTAGCGCAGGTCCTGCTGCAGCTCGTCCAGGAGCCGCAACCCGAGCGACGCCCGGCACTCCTCTTTCGTGTACGCCACGCTGCCGAACGCGCGCATCGCCGCCGCGCGCGCGTCGGCGCCGCTCATCCCGCGCGCGAGGTTCTCGGCAATCTGCTGATCGAGATGGAACTGCAGCTCCGCGGCGAGGTCGCGTTCGACGCGCCCCCGCGCGACGATCGATCGCAGCCGAACGGCGAGCCGGTGCGTCCAGCGCATCGCGAATTGCCCTACGTCGTGCGCATCACGAGGTCGATCGCGCTCGACAGGCGGTTCCAGTTCGCGAGCTCGGCGTCGAGGCGCCGGCGGCCCGGCGCGGTCAGGGAGTAGAACTTCGCCTGGCGCCCGCCGTCGGTCGCGCGCCACTCGGCTTTGATCCACCCTTGCTGCTCGAGGCGATAGAGCGCCGGATAAAGCGACCCCTGCTGCACCTGCAGCTCGTCTTTCGAGATCTGCTCGATGCGCTTGGCGATCGCCCAGCCATGCTTCGGCTCGAGCGAGACGACTTTCAGAATGAGGAGGTCGAGCGTGCCTTGGACGAGGTCGTTCGGTTTGCCCATAGTACGACTATCTACAATAGGCGGCCGATTGTAGATTGTCAAGGTATGCGCCGGCATAGAATAGCCCGAATGCCGGACCCGCTCTGCGTGTTCTGCCGCCGGCGCGCGGTCGATCCGGCGTGGCGCCCCTTCTGCAGCGAGCGCTGCAAGCTGCAGGATCTCGCGCGCTGGGCCGACTGCGCCTACCGCATCCCCGCCGAGCCGCTGACCGATCCCGAAGAGCCCGACAACGCCGAGCCGCACACCGAACGCTAATGGCCGACACGCTCACGATCGTCGACAACCGCACAGGGAAGAAGTACGAGCTGCCGGTTCAGTACGGCACGATCCGCTCGATGGACCTCCGCCAGATCAAGACGGCGCCGGAGGAGTTCGGGCTGATGACGTACGACCCGGCGTTCATGAACACCGCGAACTGCCGCAGCGCCATCACCTACATCGACGGCGACAAGGGCGTCCTTCTCTATCGCGGCTACCCGATCGAACAGCTCGCCGAGGAGAGCGATTTCCTCGAGACCGCGTACCTCATCCTGTTCGGCGAGCTTCCGACCGCCGCGCAGATGCAGATGTGGACGCGCGAGATCACCAACCACACGATGCTCCACGAGAACATCAAGAAGCTCATGGAGGGCTTCCAGTACGACGCGCACCCGATGGCGATCTTCCTGAGCATCGTCGGCGCGATGTCGGGCTTCTATCCGGACGCGAAGAACATCTTCGACAAGCCGTCGCGGCTGCGGCAGACCTACCGCGCGATTGCGAAAGTGCCGAGCATCGCCGCCTGGGCGTACCGCCACAGCATCGGCCGCCCTTACGTGTACCCCGACAACGACCTGAGCTTCACCGGCAACTTCCTGAACATGCTGTTCAAGATGACCGAGCTCAAGTACCAGCCGAACCCGGTGCTGACGCGCGCGCTCGACGTGCTCTTCATCCTGCACGCCGACCACGAGCAGAACTGCTCGACGACGACGATGCGGACGATCGGGAGCGCGCACGCGGATCCGTACTCGTCGCTCGCCGGCGCCGCCGGCGCGCTGTACGGGCCGCTGCACGGCGGCGCCAACGAGGCGGTGCTGCGGATGCTGAACGAGATCGGGTCGGTCGCGAAGGTCCCCGAGTTCATCAAGAAGGTGAAGTCGGGAGAGGGCGCGACGCGGCTGATGGGATTCGGCCACCGCGTCTACAAGTCCTACGATCCGCGCGCGAAAGTGATCAAGAAGATCGCCGACCTCGTCTTCTCTTTCACGGGCAAGAATCCGCTGCTCGAGATCGCGCTCGAGCTCGAGCGCATCGCGCTGCAGGACGACTACTTCGTCACGCGGAAGCTCTATCCGAACGTCGACTTCTATTCGGGCCTGATCTACCAGGCGATGGGATTTCCGGTCGAGATGTTCCCGGTGCTGTTCGCGATCCCGCGCACCGCCGGCTGGATCGCGCAGTGGGAGGAGATGCTGCTGGACGCCGAGCAGAAGATCGCGCGGCCGCGGCAGGTCTACACCGGGCCCGTACAGCGCAACTACGTTTCACGGGAGAAGCGCGCATGACAACGGTTGTCCTCGCGGCAATCCTCGCGACGCAGGCCTCCGCGCCGCCGCCGAAGTTCGACTCGGGGCGCGCGTGGGAACACCTCCGGCAGCTCGTCGCCATCGGTCCGCGGCCGTCCGGATCGCCGGCGATCGAACAGGCGCGCACGTACATCAAAGAGCAGCTGGCCGCCGCCGGTCTCACGCCGCTCGAGCAGACGTGGGAGGAGCAGACGCCGATCGACAAGGTGAGGATGGTGAACCTCGCGGTGACGATTCCCGGCGCGCGGAAGGAGCGCGTCGTCATCGCCGGGCACTACGACACCAAGCTGTATCGCCAGTTCCGCTTCGTCGGCGCGAGCGACGGCGGGTCGAGCGCCGCGTTCCTGCTCGAGCTCGCGCGCGTGCTGAAAGGCCGCCGCAATCCGATGACGATCGAGCTGCTCTTCCTCGACGGCGAGGAGGCGCGGCTGCCCGATTGGAGCGGCAGCGACAACACGTACGGCAGCCGCCACTACGTCGAGGCGGCGCGGCGCGACGGCTCGCTCGCGACGATGAAGGCGATGCTGCTCGTCGACATGATCGGCGATCGCGACCTCGACATCCGCCGCGACACGAACTCCACGCCGTGGCTCACCAACATCGTGTGGGAGACGGCGAAGCGCCAGGATCTCGACGATTACTTCGTCGCCGATTCGACGCGCGTCGAGGACGATCACCTGCCGTTCCTCGCGGCCGGCGTGCCGTCGGTGGACATCATCGATCTCGACTACGAGGCGTGGCACACGTCGAAGGACACGCTCGACGCCTGCAGCGCGCGCAGCCTGCAGGTGGTGGGCGACGTGCTGCTCGCCGCGCTGCCGCAGATCGAGGCGCACCTGACCAAGTCGATCGTCCTCACCGGCGGCCGGCGCGTGCATGGGCCAAAACGGAACGTGCACTTCGTGCACGCGAAGCGGAAGCTCAAGCCGCGTGATCGCCTGAAGG
>QHWK01000458.1 GCA_003223775.1 Acidobacteriota bacterium | reverse complement strand
CGCGCTGAGCGCCTGCAGCACGCCGCGCACCGACAAGTCCAACGGACCGACGATCGCCGTCATCCCGAAGGGCACGTCGCACGTGTTCTGGCAGAGCATCCACGCCGGCGCGGAGAAGGCCGCGCGCGAGATCGGCGCGGTCATCATCTGGCGCGGCCCGCTGCGCGAGGACGATCGCGATTCGCAGGTCTCCGAGGTCGAGGGCTTCATCAGCCGCGGCGTTTCGGGGATCGTCCTCGCGCCGCTCGACGAGGTGGCGCTGGCGCCGCCGGTCGCCGAAGCGAAGCGGCGCAACATTCCGGTCGTCGTGATCGATTCAGGGCTGAAAGGGCGCGACTACGTCAGCTTCGTCGCGACCGACAATCATCAGGGCGGCCGCCTCGCGGGCGGGCATCTCGGCGCGCTGCTGAACGGCGCGGGCAAGGCGCTCATGCTGCGCTACGCGGAAGGGTCCGAGAGCACGCTGCAGCGGGAAGCCGGTTTCCTCGAGGCAATCGGCGCGCAGAAAGGCGTCGAGGTCGTCAGCTCGAACCAGTACGGCGGCGCCGACGTCGAGGGCGCGTACAAGAAGAGCGAAGCGCTTCTGAGCCGCTACAAGCGCCCCGACGGCTCGCTCGGCATCGACGGCATCTTCACCCCCAACGAATCGACGACGCTCGCGATGCTGCGCGTGCTCGAGGACAACGGGTGGGCCGGCAAAGTGAAGTTCGTCGGCTTCGACGCGTCGGACACGCTCGTGGCCGGGTTGCGCAGCGGGCACATCGACGCGCTCGTCCTGCAGGATCCGATGAACATGGGGTACCTCGGCGTGAAGACGATGGCCGCGCACCTGCGCGGCGAGCCGGTGGCCGAGCGCGTCGACACCGGCGTGCGCCTGGTGACGCGCGAGCACATGGACGATCCCGACGCGAGCGCGCTGCTGCATCCGGATCTCGCGCGATGGCTGAAGCCGTAGGCGCGCCGCTGTTCGAGATGTGCGCCGTCGGCAAGGCCTTCGGCGCCACGGTCGCGCTCGACGCCGTCGACTTCGCGGTCGCGTCGGGCGAGGTGTGCGCGCTCGTCGGGCAGAACGGCGCGGGCAAGAGCACGCTGATGGCGATTCTCGCCGGCGCGCTCGCGCCCGATCGCGGCCGGATGCGCCTCGGCGGCGACGCGTATGCGCCGCGGGATCCGCTCGACGCGCGGCGCGCCGGCGTCGCGATGATCTACCAGGAGCTGTCGCTTGCGCCGCACCTGAGCGTGATGGAGAACGTCCTGCTCGGCGTCGAGCCGGTGCGCCGCGGGCTCGTGCAGCGCGACCGCATGCGCGAGATCGCGCGCCGGGCGCTCTCCGAGCTCGGCCACGCCGACATCCCGCCCGATGCCGTGGTCGGCGATCTTGCGCCGGCGGCGCAGCAACTCGTCGAGATCGCGCGCGCGCTCGCGGTCGGCTGCCGCGTGCTCGTCCTCGACGAGCCGACGAGCAGCCTGGGCCACGCCGACGTCCGCGCGCTGTTCGATCTGATCCGCCGGCTGAGAGCCCGCGGCCTCGCGATCGTCTACATCTCGCACTTCATCGAGGAGGTGATGACGATTGCCGATCGCTTCGTCGTGCTGCGCGACGGACGCAACGCCGGCGGCGGCGCCGTCGAAGGCGCGTCGGCCGGTGCGATCGTGTCGTTGATGGTGGGCCGCGGCCTCGACGATCTCTATCGCCGCGGCGCGCGGACCGCGGGCGACGTCGTCGTCACCGTCGAGGACGTCATGCCGGGATCGGCGCCGCTCGAGCTGCGGCGCGGCGAAGTCGTCGGCATCGCGGGGCTGCTCGGCGCGGGGCGGACGCGCCTGCTGCGCACGATGTTCGGCCTCGAGCCGGTCGCGCGCGGCAGGATCACCGTCGGCGTGTACTCCGCGCCGGCGGCGCCTCATGAGCGATGGCGGCAGGGCATGGGCATGCTCAGCGAGGATCGCGCGGGCGAGGGGCTCGCCGCCGGCCTGAGCATCGCCGATAACATGACGCTGTCGAAGCTCTCGCCGCTCGGTCCGGCGTGCATGGTGCTGCCGTCGAAGCAGGAAGCGGCGGCGCGAGGCTGGGTCGATCGGCTCGGCATCCGCTGCAGCCATCCGTTTCAGAAAGTGCGCGAGCTGTCGGGCGGCAACCAGCAGAAGGTGGCCGTCGCGCGGATGCTGTATCACGACGTCGACGTCCTCGTGCTCGACGAGCCGACGCGCGGGATCGACGTCGCGAGCAAGGCGCAGATCTATAAGCTGATCGATCAGTTGGTGTGTGGCGACGGCGACCCTGAAAGGGTCGCCCTACACCCCGCTCATGGAGGGCAACCCTTTCAGGGTCGGCGTAAAGCCGTTCATGTAGGGCGACCCTTTCAGGGTCGCCGTAAAGCCGTGCTCCTCGTCAGCAGCTACCTGCCCGAGCTGCTCGGCGTGTGCGATCGGATCGCAGTGATGTCGCGCGGCCGGCTGGGGCCGGCGCGGCCGGTGGAGGAATGGACCGAGCACTCGCTGCTGATGGAAGCGTCGGGCACGCGCGCGTCGTAGCCTCGCGCCGCTTCGCCGACGAGCGCGGCGTGCTCCTCGGGCTCGCCGTGGTGGCGCTCGTCTTCGGCGCGCTCATCGGTCCGCAGTTTTTCAGCGCCGGCAACCTCGAGCTGATGGCGCGGCAGACCGTGATCGTGTGCGTCGCGGCGCTCGGCATGACCATGGTCGTCGTCTCGGGCGGGATCGATCTGTCGGTCGGCTCGGTCGTCGCGCTCAGCACCGTCGTCACCGCGGTCGTGCTGCGGCACGACGGCACGAGCGCCGGCGCAGCGGCGGCCGCGCTCGCGGCGATCGCCGCCGGCGCGTTGTGCGGCGTCGTCAACGGTGCCCTCGTCACGCAGCTGCGCGTCGTCCCGTTCATCGTCACGCTCGGCACGATGCTGCTCGTGCGCGGCGCCGCGAAGGGACTCTCCGAGGAGCGGCGGCTCGAGGCGCCGGCGACGTGGCTCAACGATCTCCTGCGCACGACGCACGGCGGCAGCGGGCTCATCGCGCCGTCCGGGATCTGGATCACGGCGGCGCTCGCGGTCGCCGTCGCCTTCACGCTGCAGTACACGGTGTTTGGCCGGCATCTGTTCGCGATCGGATCGAGCGAGCGGACGGCGCGGCTCTGCGGCGTGCGGATCACGCGGACGAAGATCGCCGTCTACGCGATCGCGGGCGCGCTCGCGGCGATTGCCGGCCTGATGGCGTTCTCGAAGCTCTCGGTCGGCGATCCGACGGTGGCCAACGGCCTCGAGCTCGACGTCATCGCGGCGGTCATCATCGGCGGCGGCAGCCTCCTCGGCGGCAAAGGCAGCGTCGTCGGCACGATTGCGGGCGCGGCGATCATGGCGATCATCCAGATCGGCTGCTCGCAGCAGGGCCTGCCGAACTGGGTGCAGCAGATCGTCACCGGCACGATCATCGTGTTCGCCGTCGCGCTGGATCGGTGGCGGAGCCGCTGATGATCATTCGCGGCCTCGACGTGCTCGACATCCGCTTCCCGACGTCGCGCACCTTCGCGGGCACCGACGCCGTCCACGTCGATCCCGATTATTCGGCCGCGTACGTCGTCCTTCGCACGGACGGCGGCGTCGAGGGCCACGGGCTGACG
>QHWK01000457.1 GCA_003223775.1 Acidobacteriota bacterium | reverse complement strand
CGGCGCGCACCTACAAGGTATGAACGAAACGTCATGACCGTCAAAGTCGGACTGCTGTGCGGCCGCGAGTACTCCTTTCCGCCGGCGTTCCTCGACCGCGTCGAGACGCTCGGGCGCAAGCACGGCGTCACCGCGGAGTACGTGACGCTCACGGGCACGCGAATGGGCGAGCCGTCCGGGTACCACGTCATCGTCGATCGCATCTCGCACGAGGTGGAGTACTACCGCGCGTTCCTGAAGCACGCCGTGCTCGAGGGCGCGTACGTGATCAACAACCCGTTCTGGTGGACGGCGGACGACAAGTTCTTCAACTACTCGGTGGCGCAGAAGCTCGGCGTCGCGGTGCCGAAGACGGTGCTGCTGCCGCAGAAGGGCTATCCCGCGGACGTCGATCTGACGCCCGAATCGCTGCGCAATCTCGGCTACCCGATCGACTGGGACGCGCTGCTCGACTACGTCGGTCGTCCGGCGATCCTGAAGCCGTACTCGGGCGGCGGCTGGAAGCACGTCTACAAGGTGCACGACCGCGAGGAGCTGCTGCGCGCCTACGACGGGACGTCCCCCTACTGCATGACGCTGCAGCAGTTCATCCACTTCGATCAGTACGTCCGCTGCTTCACGTTCGGGAAGACCGACATCATGCCGGTCGCCTACGATCCGCACCAGCGCCGCTACCTCGTCGACCACGCCTATCTCTCGCCGGAGCTCGGCGAGCGGATCGTGCGCGACGCGCGCACGCTGAACACGGCGCTCGGCTACGAGATGAACACGATCGAGTTCGCGATTCAGGACGGCGTGCCGTACGCGATCGATTTCCTGAACCCGGCGCCCGACTTCGAGCGCGACCGGATCACGCCGCACTATTTCGAGATCGCCGTGCAGAAGATGGCGGAGCTGGCGATTGATCGCGCGCTCGGCGGCGGGCCGCAGCGCTCGTGGCCGCAGTGGGCCGCCATGGTGGGCCTTGGCCCGGCCACTGCCGTGTAAGAGTCGTTCAATCAAGAATTGGGAATTTGGAATTTGGAATTCGTCGTCACGGAGCAGCACGTCCAGCGTCAAAACCCGCTGCGCGCGGGTGGCCGCGAACGGGCGTCCGCTCGGGCGCGGAGCGCACGCCCGTGACGGGTGCCCTTGTCGCGAGTACCAGAGCGGGCTGTTCGCGGACAGGACCCGCATGAGCGGGTTTTGATACTGGCTCTAATTTCTCGCGCCTGCCGATGACGACGTCCGACCCGATAGCTGCCTGGCACGACCTGTTGCAGGCCGAGCGCGGCCACGAGCTGTGCGCGGAGATCACGGCGTCGCAGCGCGCGCGGCGGCTGCGGTTCGGCGACCGCGTGCTCTGTCCGTTTCTCCGCCCCTTCTTCCTCACCGGCGACGACGAGGCGCGGGTGACGCGCGTCGCCGAACTGTTGTGGACGCTCGGCGAGCGAGTCGCGCGCGCGGCGCTCGATCGCCCCGAACTGCTCCGCGATCTCGCGCTCAGCGACGACGAGATCCGGCTCGCGCGGATCGATCCCGGCTACGGCACGGCGACCACCGCCGGGCGCGCCGATGCCTTCATCCTGCCCGACTCGCTCCAGTTCGCCGAGTACAACGCGGAATCGCCCGCCGGACCGGCCTACAGCGAGGGCCTCGCGGAGCTGTTCGCGGAGCTGCCGGTCATGCGCCGGTTCCGCGAACGCTACGACGTGCGGCTCTACCGCCCGATTGGCGCGGTGCTCGACGCGCTCGTCGCCAGCTACCATGAGTGGGGCGGCCGCGCCGCGCCGCCGCGGATGGCCATTGTCGACTGGCGGGAGGTACCGACCTACAGCGAGTTCGAGCTCCTGCGCGACGCGTTCACGGCCGCCGGCGTCCCGACGATCGTCTGCGATCCACGAGATCTCCAGTACTCCTCCTCCGGCCTGCACGCCGGCGGCGCGCGGATCGATCTCGTCTACCGCCGCGTGCTGATCAACGACATGGTCGCGCGTCCCGACGAGTGCCGCGCGCTCTTGCAGGCCTACGAGGCGCGCGCGGTGTGCGTGGCGAACACGCTGCGGTGCAAGATGGCGCACAAGAAGGCGTTCTTCGCCCGATCTGCTGCCGTACTTGCGGGCGAACCGCGAGCGCTTCGTGATCAAACCAAACGACGAGTACGGCGGCACCGGCGTGACGCTCGGCTGGGAGACGAGCGCCGCCGACTGGGACCACGCGCTCGATCGCGCGCTCGAGGAGCGCGCGCGCGGCTGGGTGGCGCAGGAAAAGATTGCCGTGCGCCGCGAGCCGTTTCCCGTCTGCGACGACGCCGGCGTGGCGACGCGCGACATGCTGGTCGATTTCGCGCCGTACGTCTTTCGCGGCCGCCTCGCCGGTTTTCTGACGCGTCTGAGCGCGACGGGCCTCGCCAACGTGACGTCAGGCGGGGGACAGGTGCCCGCGTTCGCCGTCGCGGAAATTAGGAATTAGGAATTTGGAATTTGGAATTCGTCGACTCGCTGTCGCAGGCCGATCGCGAATTCCAAATTCTAAATTCCAAATTCTTAATTGCCTCTGTTCGCGAGTGCGCAGTTTGGCAAGGCGTGGCGTGCGCAGCGCGAATGCCGTGCGCGCCGTCGTGAGTGAAGGCGAACCGCCGCCTGTACAATGACTGCAATGAGCCCTGCGATGTTCGGGACGGTCCTGGCCGAGCTCGAGCCCGGCGCGCGCAACGCCGTCGAAGTCTGCCTGGCGATTCAGCCCGACGAGCGCGTGGCGCTGATTGCCGACGAAGCGAGCGGCGACGTCGCGGCGAGCCTGGCGGCGGCGCTCGATGAAGTGGGCGCGCCGTGGCACGGCGTCGTGATCGAGCGCGTGGCGCAGAGGCCGATGACCGTGGCGCCAGAGGAAGTGATCGACGCGCTCGAGCGCGCCGACGCCGGCATCCTCTGCGTCCAGCCGCAGCAGGGCGAGCTCGGCGCCCGCATGGCCATCGTCTCCGTCGTCGAGCGGCGCGGCATCCGCTACGCGCATATGGTCGGCGTCACGCCGCAGATCATGCAGCAGGGGATGCGCGCCGACTATCGCCTCGTCGATCGCCTGAGCCAGCGGCTGTGCGAACGGATGCCGCGCGCCGAGCGGCTGCGCGTCGAGACGCCGGGCGGCACCGCGCTCACCGCGACGTTCGATCCGGCTTACACGTGGGTGAAGACGAGCGGCCTCATCAACCGCCGCTACTGGTCGAACCTGCCCGCCGGCGAAGTGTTCACGACGCCGAAGAGCGTGGACGGCGTGTTCGTGTGCGACGGCACGGCGGGCGACTACTTCGGCCCGAAGTACGGCGACCTGCGCGCCACGCCGCTCACGATCGAGATCGCGGGCGGCCGCCTGCAGGCGGCGCACTGCGTGCGCAAGGATCTCGAGCACGAGTTCTGGAGCTACTGCCACACCGACGAGCACAGCGACCGCGTCGGCGAGGTCGCCTTCGGCACCAACATCGCGCTCGACGACATGATCGGCGTCCTGCTGCAGGACGAGAAGGTGCCCGGCGTGCACCTCGCCTTCGGCGATCCGTACGGCAGCCAGACCGGCGCCGCGTGGAAGTCGCGCACGCACATCGACGTCCTCACGCGCGCGTGCAACGTCTGGATCGACGACGAGCAGGTGATCGGCAGCGGCCGGTATCTCCTCGATCGGCTTGGACTACGATAAGAACGCAGAGAAGGCAAAGGTCGCGGAGACGCAAGGGTCCGCGTTCTTCACGCTGATGGTCTTCACGTCTCTCGTCTTCCCGATCTTCTTCGTCATCGTCTTCGCGTTGTACTGGCGGCTCGACCGGCCGGACCAGAACAGGCTCGTCGTCGCCTCGGGTTTGATTTTCTACGGCTGGTGGGACTGGCGATTCGCCGTCCTGCTGCTCGTCACGACCGGGATCGACTACGCGTCCGGCCTCGCCCTCGAGCGCGAGGACGACGAGCGGCGGCGGCGCCTGTGGCTGCTGCTGTCGCTCGTCACGAACCTCGGCGTCCTCGGCTTCTTCAAGTACTTCAACTTCTTCGCCGATTCGTTCGTCCGCCTGGCGGGGCTCTTCGGGCTGCACCCGTCGACGATGACGCTGCGCGTCATTCTGCCGATGGGAATCAGCTTCTACACGTTTCAGGCGCTCAGCTACACGATCGATGTGTATCGCCGCGAGCTCGACGCCGTGCACGATCCGGTGCGGTATTTCTCGTTCATCCTGTTCTTTCCGCATCTGGTGGCGGGGCCGATCGTGCGCGCGCGGGATCTCCTCGGCCAGTTCGCGCGGCGCCGCGTGTTCGATCCGACGACGGCGCCCGACGCGCTGCGGCAGATTCTGTGGGGCGTCTTCATCAAGGTCGTCGTCGCCGACAATCTCGCGCCGGTCGTGGCGGCGGCCTACGACCACGCGGGCGTCGCGTCGGGATGGCAGCTGCTCTACGCGACGTTCTGCTTTTCGGTCGAGATCTACGGCGACTTCGCCGGCTATACGCACATCGCGATCGGCTGCGCGAAGCTGCTCGGGATCGAGCTGATGCGCAACTTCGCGTATCCGTATTTCTCGCGGAGCATCCCGGAGTTCTGGGCGCGGTGGCACATTTCGCTGACGCGGTGGTTCCGTCAGTACCTGTACATCCCGCTCGGCGGCAGCCGCGTCGGCTACCGCCGGTGGGCGCTCAACGTGCTGATCGTGTTCCTCGTCAGCGGCTTCTGGCACGGCGCGAACTGGACGTTCATCGTCTGGGGCGCGATCCACGGCGTGCTGTATCTCGCGTACACGATCGCGCAGCCGGCCTCTCGATCGCACGGCGCCGACACGCCGGGCGGCGAGTCGCTCGTCCCGTCGCCCGCGGCGGTGCTGCAGATCGCGCTGACCTTCTCGCTGACGTGCCTGGCGTGGGTGTTCTTCCGCGCGCCGTCGGTGTCCGAGGCGCTCGACATCCTCGGCAAGATCGTGACCGACGTCGCGACCACTCCGCCGGCGCTGACCGACAAGCGCGCGGTGATCTGGATCGCGATCCTGTTCGCTGTGGAATGGGTGCAGCGCGAGCACGCCAACCCGCTGCACCTGGAGCGGTTCCCGCGGCCCGTGCGGTGGAGTCTCTACTACGCGTTCGCCGTCGTCGTCTTCATGTTCGCGCCCATCCACTACACGCCGTTCATTTATTTCCAGTTTTAGAGAACGTTTTAGAGAACGCAGAGCAAGCAAAGATCGCGGAGGCGCAAAGAGGCCACGTTCTCTACACCCGACTGAGATACTCGCGCATCTCATGCTTCCAGTACGGCCAGTCGTGGCCGCCGAGCGGGCCCCAGTCGTCGAGGAAATGCCGGACGCCGCGGTTCGCGAGGATGCCCGACATGCGGTAGGTGTCGCTGCTGTTCTCCCACGGCCCGCTGCCGGTGACGAGATGGATCTCGCACGACCCGAGGTGGCCGAGCGTCCATGGATCGGACTGGTTCGCCATGTAGTCGGCAGGATTGTTGAAGTAGAAGTTCTCGTCGTACATCCCGCCCATGAATCCCTTCATGTCGTAGACGCCGGAGAGCGCATAGCAGCGCTTGACGACGTCGGGGTACTTGAACAGCGTATTCGCGGCGTGATACGCGCCGAGCGACGCGCCCATCGTCCACACGCCGATGTCGTGCGAGCGGGAGCTGTCGCGGACGAACGGGATCAGTTCGTGGCGGATGTACGCGTCGTACTGCCGCTGCATCCAGCTGCGATGGAACGGGTGCGCGCCGCGGTTGCCGAACGAATCCCGGTGGTTGACGTCGACGCAGAACGCCTTCACGCGCCCCGCGTCGATGAAGTCGGCGATCGCGCCGATCATGCTCTGCCGTTCGTACTCTTCCTCGTCGCCGCCGCTCGTCGGAAACATGATCATCGGCGGCCCCCAGTGCCCAAGGACGACGACGCTCATGTGGCGGCCGACGCGATCGGAGTACCAGCGATAATATTCGCGTCGCATTCGAGCGATGAGTATATGACCATCCTCTGCATCGCCACCTACCTCAAGGG
>QHWK01000456.1 GCA_003223775.1 Acidobacteriota bacterium | reverse complement strand
TGCGCCTCGCGCAGCGCCGCCTGCTCGAAGGTCTCCCCCGGTTCGACGACGCCGCCGGGCAGCGACACCTGTCCGGGGTGCCGCGGCGTGTCGCCGCGCACCGTGAGGACGACGTGCGCCTCTGCGGGTTCTGCGGGTTCTGCGTTGATCGTCGTCGCGGGGAAGACGAGCAGCAGCCCGGCCGCGTGGCGGACGCGCGCGATGTTGAAGCCGGCCGGCCACTGGCGGCGCGGCACCGGCGCCATGCGCGCCTGCGCCGCCGCGCCCGGCAGCTCGCGCGCGAACGCCGCCTCGAGGCGCGCGACGGCGTCGGCGAACGTCACGGCGCGATCGACATGAACGCGCAGGTGCCTTGCGGCGACGGGTAGGACGCCGACGTGATCGCCCGCACGACCTCGGACGCGACGTGCTCGACGAGGCCAGCGGGTTGACGACGGTGCGCGTCATCCCGACGGCGGCGCGCTGCGCCGCCTGGCGCTGCGCGAGCGGCGCCGCGGCGAGATACGGCATCCCGGCGGGGTTCGGCAGGTTCAGCACCACGATGCGCGGGCTGCCGGCGCGATCGGCGACGCCGCGCATCAGCGTCGTGAAATCTGCGCCGAAGGCGCGCACCTGTGCGTCGATGTACCCGTTGGGATCGCTTCCGCCCGCGCCGGCGCCGAGGGCTGCCGTCACCGTGTTGATCTCGTTGAGGCCGGCGAAGATCGTCACCAGCGTCGCGGTGCGCTGGACGAACGGCATCTCCTGCTCGATGAAATTGCCGGCGATCACGCGGTTGTACTGCTGGCCGAGCGTCTCGAAGTCGCGCCCGATGACGGCGGTGGGCAGCCCGAGGTTCAAGAGATCGAGGGTAAACCCCTGCACGCGCAGCTGGCGCGCCGTAACGGCGATGTAACCAGTCCCGTTCGCGCAGTCCTGCAGCAGGCACGGAACGCTGGAACCTATGCCGGTGACGTCGCTTGCGCCGATCGCCGCCCAGACGATCATCGACCCGGCCGCCGGCGGGCCGCTCGGCGAGGTCGGGCTCCCGCCGCGGCTGCAGCCGATCCATGTCGACAGGATCGCCGCGACGCACGCGATCCGCAGAATTGGAGAAGGCGTCGCGTCGTGCAAAAAGGCGCGATCGAAGCGCGTCATCCTGTGAAAGCCCTTCACTAGAATGGCACATTGCACCCGCTGCTGCTGCTGCGACAAATCGCCACAACCGTAGGGGCGACGTTGGCGGGCGTGTACAACATGGTCACCCGTACTGCCGAGCCGACGGTCGACCTGAAGCCGGGCGACGAGGCGCCCGATTTCACGCTCGCTGGATCGGATGGCCGCACGTATCGGCTGCGCGATCAGCGGGGCCGTCGCGTGGTGCTGGCGTGGTTTCCGAAGGCGTTCACGGGCGGTTGAACGGCTGAGTGCCGGTCGCTCGGGGCGAGCGACGCGACGCTGCGCGCGGCCGGCGTCGCGTACTTCGCGGCGAGCGTCGATTCCGCAGACATTAATCGCCGGTTTGCGGAATCTCTGGGGCTGCCGTATCCGGTTTTGAGCGATCCGACGAAGGATGTCGCCCGGGCATACGGCGTGCTTACGAATAGTGGTTACGCCTCGCGCTGGACGTTTTTGATTGGGGCGGACGGCCGGATTCTCGACATCGACAAAACGGTGAAAGCGTCGACGCACGGCGTCGACATCGCGGAGCGGGTTCAGCGCTGACCTCGCCTGCGTGACACAAGCTGGCGTTCCGCCAGGCTGGAGCGTGTATGGCGATCCTCGATCGGTTCCGCACCCAGGCGCGGCACAAGCATCCCGATGCCGCGGTCCGTCTCGCGTTCGTACAGGAGCTGCCGCTCGACGAGCGCGAGCTGATCGCCGAGATCGCTCGCGAGGACGCCGACCCGCGCGTACGGCGCGCCGCCGTCTCGAAGCTGATGGATCCCGCAGCGCTTGCCGCGCTCGCCGCCGCCGACGCGGACGAGCACGTGCGGGCTCAGGCGATCGCCATGCTGCGCGACATCGCGCTCGAAGCGTTCGAGGGCGTCGGCGAAGCGGACGCGCACGCGGCGGTCGAAGCGATCGCGGAGGCGAAGACGCTCGTCGCCATCGCGAAGAACGCGTCGCGCGAGTCCACCGCGATGCGCGCCAGCCAGCGCATTACCGACGTCCACGCGCTCGGCTCGATCGCGCGGCACGCCGAGCACGAGCCGGTCCGCGTCAGCGCGTTCGAGGCGCTCGACGATCACGCGGAGATCCTCGGCACCGCGCTCAACAGCGAGTTCCGCGATCCGACGGTGGCCGCCGTCGAGCGCGTCTCCGATCGCGGCGAGCTCGAGCAGATCGCCGCCCGCGCGAAGAACAAGAGCGCGTCGAAGCGGGCGCGCGCGATCCTGCGCGAGATGGACGAGCGGATCGCCGCCGAACGCGACGCGCAGCACGCCGCCGAGATCGCCGCGGCGGCAGCCACCGACGCCGCGGCTGCGGAAGAGGCCGCAGGCGTCGCGCGCGCCGCGGAGCTCGCGCGCGCCGACGCCGAAGCCGCCGCGCGCCGCGCGCGCGAGGGCGAGGAAGCCGCGCGTCTGCGCGCCGAAGAAGAGGCCGCCGCGCGCCTGCGCGAAGAACAGGATGCCGCCGAGCGCGCGCACGCCGAAGCCGCCGAGGAAGAGGCGCGCAAGACCGCCGAGCGCCGCAGCGCGCGGCTCGCCGAGCTCGCCGAGCAGGCCGTCCAGGCCGCCGCCCTCGACGACGTCGCCGCCGCGCGGCGTCTGCTCGGCGTCGTGCGGAAGGAGTGGAACAGCCTCGTCGCTGCCGGCGCCGCGCCGTCGGAAGCCGATCAGGCGATCGTCGAGCGCTACGCGGAGGCCGACCGCTCGTTCTCCGCGCGCGACGCTGCCGCGCGATCCGCCGAGGATCGCACGCGCCGCGACGCCCTTACGCGGCTGCAGCAGCTCGCCGCGCGGACCGAGGCGCTCACCGCGCGCACCGATCTCACGCTCAAGGCCGGCGAGCGCGGGCTGAAGGAGCTGCGCTCCGCGCTCTACCAGATTCCGCCGCTGCCCTCGAAGAAGGACTTCGAGGAGATCGTCAAGCGCCTCAAGGCGGCGCAGACGGCGCTCATGCCGAAAGTGCAGGAGCTGCGCGACATCGCCGACTGGCAGCGGTGGGCGAACGTCGGCATCCAGGAGCAGCTCTGCGAGAAGATGCAGGCGCTCAAGGCGCTCGACGATCCGGAGGAGATCGCGCGGCAGGTCCGCGATCTGCAGCAGCAGTGGCGGCAGGCGGCCGACGTCCCGCGCGCGCAGGGCGAGGCGCTGTGGAAGCGCTTCAAGGCGGCGCACGACGAAGTGTGGGCGAAGTGCGAAAGCCATTTCACCGCACAGGCCGAAGCGCGCGCCGACAATCTGAGGAAGAAGCTCGCGCTCTGCCAGCAGGCCGAGGCGCTCGCCGAATCGACGAACTGGATCCGCACGGCCGACGAAATCAAGAAGCTGCAGGCCGAGTGGAAGACGATCGGGCCGGTGACGCGCGGCCAGGAGAAGGCCGTCTGGGAGCACTTCCGCGCAGCGTGCGACCGCTTCTTCACGCGGCGCCACGCCGATCTCGCCGAGCGCAAGAAGGTGTGGGCCGACAACCTCGCGAAGAAGGACGCGCTCATCGCGAAAGCCGAAGCGCTCCAGGACTCGACCGACTGGGACGCCGCCGCCGCCGAGATCAAGCGGCTGCAGAACGACTGGAAGACGATCGGGCCGGTGAAGAAGAGCCGATCCGAGGCGCTGTGGCAGCGCTTCCGCGCGTCGTGCGATCACTTCTTCGCGCGCTACGCGCAGCGGCACGACATCGCGAAGGGCGAGCGCGTCGCGGCGCGTGAAGCGATCGTCGCGGAGCTCGAGTCGCTCGCGCCCGCCGAAGCCGGCGGCGAGGCGGCGGAGCCGCAGCCGGCGCCCGACGACGTGCTCGCGAAGGTGCGGAGCATCCGCGGCCGCTGGAACGCCGAGCTCGCCGCGCGCGGCGTCGATCGCGAGCGCGCGGCGGCGCTCGACGAGCGCTTTGCCGCCGCCTTCGCGCGCGTCGTCTCCGCGTACCCGGCCGTGTTCGCCGGGACGGATCTCGATCCCGACGCGAACCGCAAGCGCATGGAAGCGATCGTGACGCGGATGGAGGAGCTGGCGAAATCGCTCGGCGGCCCTGCGGCGGCGGCGGCCGACGCCGCGATCTCGCCGACGACCAGGCTCGCCGCGATGCTCAAGGAGGCGCTCGCCGCCAACACGATCGGCGGACGCGTGGACGACGACAGCCGCTTCCGCGCAGCGAGCGAGGACGTGCGTCAGGCGCAGGCGAGC
>QHWK01000455.1 GCA_003223775.1 Acidobacteriota bacterium | reverse complement strand
GCCGGCGCCGTGGCCGGGCAGGTTGATCGTATTGGTGCGCACCATGTGGTCGTACTGCCGGTAGATCCACTTCTTGCTTGCGATCGTCGGCGACGCGAGGAGCGCGAGCAGTGCGGCGTTCGGATCGTTCGCGACGGCCTTCACGCCGTCCCGCAGCAGCGCATCGAGGTCGAGTCGCTGGACGTCGCGCAGATACTCGGGCTCGCCCATCGGTCGCCGATACACCGGCGCTTCATCCGTCAAGGCGCGATTCGGGATCTCCCCGACGACGATGCCGCGCTCCTTCACGCGCAGCTGGCCGTCGGTCGTCACCGCGCCGATGCGCACCGCGTGCAGATCCCACTTGTCGAAAATGCGCTCGACCTCCGCCTCGCGTCCGCGCTTGACCACGAGGAGCATGCGCTCCTGCGATTCGGAGAGCATGATCTCGTACGGCGTCATCCCGCTCTCGCGCTGCGGGACGAGCGCGACGTCGATCTCGACGCCGGCGCCGCCGCGCGATCCCATCTCCGTCGTCGAGCACGTGAGCCCCGCCGCGCCCATGTCCTGGATGCCGACGAGCGCGTCGGTCTGCATCACCTCGAGGCACGCCTCGAGCAGCAGCTTCTCCATGAATGGATCGCCGACCTGCACCGCGGGCCGCTTCTCCGCCGACTTCTCGTCGAACTCCGCCGACGCCATCGTCGCGCCGTGGATGCCGTCGCGTCCGGTCTTGGCACCGACGTAGTAGACCGAGTTGCCCGCGCCCGACGCGACGCCCTTGATGATCTCCGACGCCTTCGCGACGCCGAGGCAGAAGACGTTCACGAGCGGATTGCCGGCGTACGACGGCTCGAACGCGATCTCGCCGCCGACGGTGGGAATGCCGATGCTGTTGCCGTAGCCGGCAATCCCCGCGACGACGCCCTCGAGCAGCCGGCGCGTCGCCGGCGCGTCGAGCGGGCCGAAGCGGAGCGAGTTCAAGAGCGCGATCGGCCGCGCGCCCATCGTGAAGATGTCGCGGATGATCCCGCCGACGCCCGTCGCGGCGCCCTGATACGGTTCGATGAACGACGGATGATTGTGCGATTCGATCTTGAAGACCGCCGCGAGCCCGTCGCCGATGTCGATCGCGCCCGCGTTCTCGCCCGGTCCCTGCAGCACCTGCGGGCCTTCGGTCGGCAGCGTCTTCAGGTGCACGCGCGAGCTCCGTCGGAGGTGAGCCCGTGCCGCTGCAGCAGTTCGGGATCGATCATGCAGGGACCTGCGCCCGTCGAAGGTCGGCGAGACGAAACGTCGTGATCACCGACTCGAACACCGCGCGGCCGTCGACGCCGCCAAGCAGCGCTTCGCAGGCGCGCTCCGGATGCGGCATCATGCCGACGACGTTTCGCGCCTCGTTGCAGACACCCGCGACGGCGTTGACCGATCCGTTGGGATTCCAGGCTTCGTCGACCTTGCCGTGCGGATCGGTATAGCGCAGCAGGACCTGACGGTTCCTTTCGATCGCCTCGAGCATGTCGGCCGGCGCGAAGTAATTCCCCTCGCCGTGCCCGATCGGAATCCGCAGCACCTGTCCCGCGACCGCCGCGGCGGTGAAGGGCGTATCGGTCTGCTCGACGCGCAGGTGCACGTGCTCGCAGCGGTACTTCAGGCCGCGGTTGCGGAGCATCGCGCCCGGCAGCAGGCCGGCCTCGAGCAGTATCTGAAAGCCGTTGCAGATGCCGAGCACCGGCCCGCCGCGCTCGGCGAACCCGCGCACGGCGCCCATGATCGGCGAGAAGCGCGCCATCGCGCCGGTGCGCAGGTAGTCGCCGTGCGCGAAGCCGCCAGGCAGGATCACGACGTCGGCGCCCTTCAGCGCGGTGTCCTTGTGCCAGAGGTACTCCGCATCCTGGCCGAAGACGTCCTTCGCCGCGTGAAACGCATCCTCATCGCAGTTGCTCCCGGGGAAGACGACGACGCCGAATTTCATGTCAGTCGACCTCGATCTTGTAGCTCTCGATCACCGGGTTGGCGAGAACCTTGTCCGCCACTTCGGCCGCGATCTTGCGCGCCGCCGACGCCTCCTCCGTCTGCAAATCGAGCTCGAAGTACTTCCCCTGCCGCACGTCGTCCACGTTCGCGTAGCCGAGCGAATGGAGCGCTTCGGCGATGGTGCGCCCCTGGGGATCGAACACCGACGGCTTCAGCGTAACGAAGACGCGCGCGCGCATTGGCGGATACCTCGCGGGCGTCAGCGCAGCGCCGGCTCGGCCGACGCCGGGCTGATCGCCTGGACAAACACACGATTGAAGATGTCGTCGACGTGCTTCAGCTGCTCGTCGAGATCGAAGGCGCGCTCGACCTCGTCGCTCGACAGCACGCGGCGGATATCGTCGTCGCCGAGCAGGAGCGCCTTGAAGTCGCGCTGCTCGTCGTAGGAGCGCATCGCGTTGCGCTGCACCCACTCGTAGGCCTGCTCGCGCGAGACGCCCCTGGCCGCGAGCGCGAGCAGCACGCTGCCGGAGAACACGACGCCGCGCGAACGATTGAGGTTCTCGAGCATCCGCTCGGGATGGACGATCATCCCCTGCACGATCCGCGTGAACCGGCGCAGCATGTGATCGAGCGCGATGAAGCTGTCGGGCAGGATCACGCGCTCGACGGAGGAATGCGAGATGTCGCGCTCGTGCCAGAGCGCGACGTTCTCGAGCGCCGCGTGCGCGTTGCCGCGAAGCAGCCGCGCCATCCCGACGATCTGCTCGCAGCCGATCGGGTTGCGCTTGTGCGGCATCGCCGACGAGCCTTTCTGCCCCTGTGCGAACGGCTCCTCCACCTCGCCGATCTCGGTCTTCTGCAGGCCGCGGATCTCGAGCGCGAACTTCTCGAGCGACGCGCCGGTGATCGCGAGGGCGCCGAGCAGCTCGGCGTGGCGATCGCGCTGGATCACCTGCGAGGCGACGGGCGCCGGCTCGAGGCCAAGACGCCGGCAGACGTCCTCCTCGATCTGCGGCGGCAGGTGCGCGAACGTGCCGACGGCGCCCGACAGCTTGCCGACGCTGACGACGGCGCGGGCCCGCCGGACGCGCTCGACGTCGCGCTGCAGCTCGGCGTACCAGAGCGCCAGCTTCAACCCGAAGGTCATCGGCTCGGCGTGGACACCGTGGGTGCGGCCGATCATCGGCGTGCGGCGCAACGCGAACGCGCGCTCGGTGATCGCGGCCGAGAGCGCCGCGAGATCCCTCAGCACCACATCGCACGCCTCGCCCATCTGGAGCGCCTGCGCGGTGTCGATGACGTCAGACGAGGTCAGGCCGAAGTGGAGCCAGCGCGCCGACGGACCGACGTGCTCGGCGACCGCCGTCGTGAACGCGATCACGTCGTGCTGCGTCGTCCGCTCGATCTCCTCGATTCGCGCGATGTCGAAGGCGCCGCGCTCGCGGATGTCGCGCGCGGCTTCAGACGGGATGATGCCGACCGCCGCCATGGCGTCGGCGGCGGCGGTTTCGACCAGCAGCCACGTCTCGTAGCGGCGCTGGTCGCTCCAGATCCGCCCCATCTCGGGGTGGGTGTAACGCGCGATCATCGATCGCTAGGATCCATCAATCAAGGTTGAGCCGTTCAGCGGGGATCTTCAGTCCATTGACGTTGCCGAGCACCGTCGCTGCGAGCGAGCCGTTGCGGAACAGATCGGCCGCCACGCGCTGGACGTCCTCGGCCGTCACTCGTTCGATCCCCTGAAGCGTTTCGTCGAGGCCGAACTGGCGATCGAAGTAGATCTCCTGGCGCGCGAGATGCGACATGCGGCTCGCCGTGTTCTCGAGGCTCAGCATCAGGCTGCCCTTGAGATGATCCTTCGAGCGCTGCAGCTCCGCTTCGGGCACCGGCATGTTCTTCACGGCGCGCAGCTCCTCGACGCAGAGGTCGATCACTTCGCCGACCGCTTCGTTCGAGCAGCCTGCGTAGATCGTGAACGATCCGGCGTCGCGGTAGGCGCTCAGGCCGCTGAACACCGCATAGGCGAGGCCGCGCTTCTCGCGCACGTTCTGGAAGAGGCGCGAGCTCATCGATCCGCCGAGCAGTGTATTGAGCACGTAGCTCGAGTAGCGGTCCTCGTGGTTCTGCGGGTAGCTGCCGACGCCCAGGCACAAGTGGCTCTGCTCGAGCTCCTTGTTGCGCACGAGAATCTTCGGCACCACGCGCGGCGCTTCGTCGTGCACGTGCTCGCCGGGCTCGACGAGCGAGCCAAACTTCTCCTCGACGAGATCGCGCACGTGCTCGTGCTCGAGGTTGCCGACGGCGGAGACGATCAGGTTTTTCGCGGTGTACGCGCTGCGGAAATAGTCGCGGAGCAGATCCGTGTTGAACGACTCGACCGTCTCTTTCGTGCCGAGGATCGGACGCCCGAGCGGATGGTTCTCCCAGAAGCCCTGCGTGAACAGCTCGTGCACGAGATCGTCGGGCGTGTCCTCGACCATCTTGATCTCTTCGAGGACCACCTTCTTCTCGCGCTCGATGTCTTCCGGACTGAACTCCGGGTTGCGGACGATGTCGGCGAGGATATCGATGGCGAGCGGCAGATGCTCGTCGAGCACCTTGATGTAGTAGCTCGCGTACTCCTTCGCCGTGAACGCGTCGAGCTGGCCGCCGATCGAATCGATCGCCTGCGCGATGTCCTCCGCGGTGCGCGTGCCGGTGCCCTTGAAGAGCATGTGCTCGACGAAGTGCGCGATGCCGCCGCGCTCGGCCGATTCGTGCCGCGACCCGCGCGTCAGCCAGACGCCGATGCTGATCGAGCGCACCTGTGACATTCTCTCGGTGAGAATGCGGAGGCCGTTATCGAGAACGTCTCTGACGATCGGCGTGTTCGACACGGTTGAGCGTTTGCAACCTATTGAGCGAGAAGGGATTACACGCTAGAATTCACATTATAGCATGGCCATGGCCACGCGCCCCGATATCGCCGAGCTGGAACGACCGGCGCTCGAAGCCGCGCTCGAGGCGCGCGGCCACGCGCGCTTTCACGCCGCCCAGATCTTCCGCTGGATCTACCTCCGTGGCGTGACCGATCCCGACGCGATGACCGATCTTTCGCGCGAGCTGCGCGCGACGCTCGCATCCGATTTCCAGCTCACGACGCCGGCGCTCGCGCA
>QHWK01000169.1 GCA_003223775.1 Acidobacteriota bacterium | reverse complement strand
TTGCCGCCGCGGTTGCCGACTTCGTAGAGCAGGCGGCGATTGCCGCGCGCGGGATCGACCGGCTTCAGCATGTAGAAATCGGCGCTCGCTTCCACCTCGCCGCGCGCGTTGCGCGGCGCGAGCGTCAGGTCGACGATCATCGCGTTGCGCGGGAGATCCGGATCGACGCCGAAGTCGACTTTGCCGACGAGCTTCTCGTACGGTCCCGCGGCGCCGAACTCGCGGCCGTGCAGCACGACCTCGCGGCGCTCGATGCGCAGGCGAACGACGCGCGCCTCCGCGGCGGACGCCACGACCATGACGAACGCCGCTGCGAGTGCGATTCTCATCGAAGACCTCATTGTCACGCTGCCTTCGCTGTCCACGACTAGCAACCACAGAGACCGCAGAGCACGCAGAGACGGGCGCGTGCGACCGGCCCGCTACGCGGGCCGCGGCGACGGAAAAAGCCGCGCAATCACAAACCGCTGACGACGACGGTTGTGTTGCGGCGGCTTTTTTCGCCGCCACGCCGGCTGGCTTAGCCAGCGGCGGTCGCACGCGCGCGCCCTTGCTGTCACGCTGTCTTCGCCGCCCGCCCTGCGACGGCCGCGACCGCGGGCTCATCTCCGCGTTCTCTGCGTCCTCCGCGGTTTGCTTTCCCGTCGCTCACTGGGTGATCGCACGCGTTGCCGGCGGCTTGGGACGCGCGTCGGCGTTCGCGATGTCCCAGCTCACCTGGTGCACGAGGCGCGCGATCTTTTCCATCTTCACGTAATTGATCTTCTCGGGCCGATCGTACTGCGTGTGGTAGTCGGGGTGCAGGCCGGTGATGAAGCCCATCGCCGGCACGCCGCGCTGCAGGAACGGCCACTGATCGCTGCGGCGCAGGAGGTTCGAGCTGTTGTTGTCGTAGCGCTTCTTCAGCTCGAGCCCGATCGCGCCGTTCGCCTTCTCGACTTCGGCGGTGATGTCGGGCACCTTCGAGAACGCCATCAGGTTCAGCGCGTTCGCGTTCGACTCGGCCGTCTGCACCTCGAGGCCGCCGAAGCGCGCGCCGCCGCCGACCGGGATCTCCTCGTTCCTCCCGATCATGTCCATGTTGAGCACGGCGGCAATCGACGCGAGCGGCACGAGCGGCTGCTCGGTGAACGCCCACGCGCCGAGCAGCCCGCGCTCCTCCGAGTTCCACGCCGCGAAGAGCACGCTGCGCCGCGGCCGCTGCCCGCCCTTCGCCGCGAGCCCGTACGCCTCCGCGATCTCGAGCAGCGCGACGGTGCCCGATCCGTTGTCGTCCGCGCCGTTGAAGATCTGCGTGCCGTCGGCGCCGTTGTGATCGAAATGCGCCGACACGATCACCCATTCGTTCTTCAGCCGCGGGTCGCTCCCTTCGACGAGCGCCACGACGTTTCGATCCGGCACGACGTGGCGATCGACCGCGGCGCGCACGGTCACTTTCGCGGCGCCGAGCGCCACTGGCGTGAAGCCGCGCGCGGTCTCGGACGCTTTCGCCAGATCCTCGAGCGTCCTGCCCGATGGCGCGACGAGCGACGCGGCGAGCGCCGGCGAGATCTGCGCGACGGGAATCCGGATGCGATCGGCCCACGACGCGAGCGTGTAGGCGGGAATGCGCGGCGGCTTCTCGGGCCAGTACGCCCGCGCCGCCGCTTCGAAGTTCGAAGCGCCCGGATGGTTGTGCACGTCGGCGACGAAGAGCACCGCGGCCGCGCCCGCGTCCTGCGCCGCCAGCGCCTTGCGCCACGCCGTGGACGGCTCCGACGTCACGACGCCGTCGAACGGGCTGTTCGGATCGCGCTCGCCCGGCTCGTGATCGAGCGCGAGGACGATCTTGCCCTTCACGTCGCCGCGGTAGTCGTCGTAGCCGAGATGCGGCGCGCTGATCCCGAATCCGGCGAAGACGACCGGCGCCGCCGCGACGCCGCTCGCGCTGAACCGATGCGGGTAGAATTCCTGCCCCTCGCGCAGCCGGCGCACCAGGCCGTCCGCGCCGGCGATCTCGAGCGCGTTCGCCGCTTCGTCGGGCGCGAGCGTCGCCGTCATCAGGTTGTACGTCTCGAAGTACGAGCCGTTCGGCGCGGCCGGCTTCAGGCCCATGCGCTCGAAGCGCGAGCGGATGAAGTCGGCGGTCGCGCGATTCTCTTCCGTGTCGGTGAGGCGGCCGCGCATCGCGTCGCCGGCGAGGAAGAACAGGTCGGCGCGCAGATCGTCCTGGCGGATCGAGTCGTTCTGCGGGGCGCGCTCGTCGGCGGCGAGCGGCGCGAGCAGCCAGATGACGAAGAGGACCGCCGTCACGCGCTTGCACATGGGTCGCCTCCGGAGGTCAATACGTGTTCCGCACGCGAGTGGAGCGCAGCAGGTAGCCGATCCACGCTGCATGGTATGCGAGAGAGGCGGCGACGAACCACTGCGTATCGCCCGGCAGGCGATTGTTCGGAAAAAACGGCGTCGTGTAAACGAAGAGATCGGTGCCGGCCGAGACACCCAGCGCGGCAAGCGCCAGCGCGACCGCGGACGGCTGGCGCGCGAGCAGCGCCACGGCCGCCGCAATCCCCAGCGCCGTGGCCAGCAGCCGCACCGCGAGCGTGAGGGCGAGCGGCAGGCCGCGGAGCGGCAGCGCGTTGAGCGCGCTCGATGCCGCCAGCGCAAACGTCAACGGATGCCACACGAGGAGAAGCGCGCAGAGGAGCAGGAGCCATCCGCCGATGCCCGAAACTCGCCGCGGGTCGCGCATAATGAAGAATTGTGCTCCTGCTCGTCCATCACGGTGATGCGGTTGGTCCCGAGGTCGATTCCCAGCGGCCGCTCTCGGATGCCGGACGTGCGGGAGTCGAACGTCTGGCGTCGCAGGCGGCGGCGCGCGGCGCGAAGCCGGACGTCGTGTGGCACAGCGGCAAGCTGCGCGCCAGACAGACCGCGGACGCGATCTGGCGCGCGTGCAACGCGCTCGCGGAGCTCTCCGCGACGCGCGATCTGCAGCCCGACGATCCGCCGCAGTGGATTCGCGATCGCCTCCGCGGCGAGACGCGGAGCGTCGCCCTCGTCGGACACTTTCCGCATCTGCCGCGGCTGCTTGCGCTGCTGGTGACGGGAGGCGAGGCGGGCGTCGATTTTCCGATACACGGGTGCGTCGCCCTCGTCACGGAGGACGAAGGCGACGCATGGCGGGAGATCTGGCGGATCGACAGATGACAGCGCGCTTCAGAATCACGCGTAGGGCGGCCCTTTCAGGGCCGCCGAGGCGAGGCTGAAAGCCTCGCCCTACAGACTTTGAAAACGCACTCTCCGTCGCGACACGGTTTAGCGGAACACGACGCCGATCGACGGCCGCCAGAAGTGCAGCTTGTTGCCGTTGAAGTCGATCGAGTTGACGCCGGTCGAGGTGTTCATGTCGTGCGTGCCGCGCAGATAGCGGACCTCGCCGCGCAGCCCGATGTGATCGTTGAAGAAGCCCATCACGCCGGCGCCGGCATCCCAGCCGAACATGTTGTCGGAGGCGGCCGGCCTGAACAGATTCGAATTGGCGTCGACCTGCGTACGGATGAGGCCGACGCCGCCGACCACGTACGGACGAAGGCCCTTCCCCTGGGTTCCACCTATGGGAACGCCGACGATCACGTTGCCCATGAAGTTCAGCACGCTGTTGTTGCCGAAATCGGTCTGTGTCCCGAAGAAACTCGGGTTATAGCCGAAGTCGACTTCGCCGCCGACCACGCCGGCGCCCATTCCGCCGGCGCTGACGCCGAACGTCCCGCGGCCGTTCTCGATGCTGCTGCCGAACGCCGATCCGATCCACGGCGTCACCCAGCCATCCGCGCGCGCCTGCATGGGCGCGAGTACGAGCGCCGCCGCCGCAGTGAGTAAGAGGGTCTTGATGGCTCGCTTCATTGCTTGTTCAGTCCTCCTGACCCTGGAGGAGTGCAAGCTATGTGCCCTGAATGGGTTACGGCGAAATAAAAACGCCGTGTCAGCTCGGCCGCGCGCGCGAGCTCATGCCTTCCAGGTTTTCACCTGATCTTTACGAGTGACTCAACCTGATCGATCGCGCGGTCTCGCGAGCCCTACCGTTTGTGCGCCTGCGCGTAGTCGAGCGCGAACTGCTTCAACGTCGGATTGGTGAGGCCGAGCGACGCCGCTTCCGCTGCCGCCTTGTCGGCGTCCCAGTGATCGATCGCGATCCGCTTGATCATCCACATCGCCGCCGCGCGGTTGCCCGACGCGCAGTGGATGTACGCCGGCTCGTTGCCGGGCGTCGTCAACGTCTGCAGGAATTTCTCCGGCACCGCCGGATCGGGCGACGCGGTGTTGAACGGGATGCTGTAGAACTTGATGCCGGCGTCCTTCGCCGCCGCCGCTTCATCGTCGATGTTGGCGCCCTGCTCGGTCGGCACGCGCAGGTTGATGATCGACGCGAACCCCATTTTTTTCAGCTCGGGCACCGCCGCGGCCGTCGTCGCGCCGCCGCACGCCACCGTCGTCTCGAGGCGCGCGAAGTTCGTCACACCGGGGATGGTTTCCTTCGTCACCTGCTGCGCGGCCGCCGTCGCCGCCACGAGCGCGAGCGCAATCGCTAGACATGCACGCATGGGCCTCTGCTCCTTCGCGACGCATCATGCTACGAAACGCGCCGCTCGCGCCACCAGGCGAGATATTTCCGCCCGCCCCGGTGCGTGACGACGAGCACGCCGAGGCCGAAGGCGAGCGCCAGCGGGATCACCCAGTAGCCGCCGCGCAGGTCGGTCGTCGGCGAGACCGGAAACTGCGCGGCGAAGCCGACCGGGACGCCGCGGACGAACTGAATCCCGGCGTTCTCCGGGAAGAACGGCTTGATGGCCGCGACGGCGATCGATGCGATGCCGACGAAATAGCCGAACATCAAGGCGATCGCGGCGAAGAAGCCGGCGACGGTCGAGACCGCGAGGTGCCAGATCGCGCGCATCATCGGCACGATGCGTCCGGTCGCGACGGCTTCCTCGATCGTCCGCTCGGCGGAGTACGCCTGCGCGACGCGCAGCGGCGGGCCCAGCTCGGCGAGAATCCGCTCCACCGCGTCCCGTTCCGTCGGCGTGGCGTCGGCTGCCGCGATCCGCTCGCGCACGTGCGACTCGATCTCGCGCACCGCGTCGCGCACGACGTCGAGCGGCAGGAACGTCTTCAGCGACCGCTCGAGCACGAAGAGATACCCGTTCACGCGCGATTCGCCGGTGTCAGTGAGCTGCATGATCGTGTCCCCGCGCGGCGTCGATGAGGCGGTCGATCTTCCCGGTGAAGGTGCGCCACTCGCGCGTCATGTGTTCCAGGCGCGTCGCGCCGATCTTCGTAAGGCGGTAATACTTCCGCGGATGCGGCGCTTCGCCTTCGACCCACGTGGCGTCGAGCAGCCCTTCGCGCGTGAGGCGGCCGAGAATCGGATAGATCGTCCCCTCGGTGACGACGAGATCGGTGAATGCCTCGAGGTGCTGGATGATCGCGAGGCCGTAGCGCGGGCCGCTCGCGACCGTCAGAAGGATTGCGAGGTCGAGGCTTCCGCGCCGCAGCTGTTCCTGCCAGGTCTCGTGCGACATACCTTGTGTCGCAAGGTATCGACGTAAAAAAAGAGCAGGCGGTTCAACGCCTGCTCTTACCCACCTGACCTGCCAGGCCCGCCCGGCCGTCTCAGTTCTTTTCCGTCGTCACCGTGACCGGCTGCAGGATGCGCACCGTCATCGGCGTTCCCGCCGGCAGCGTCGCGTTGCTCCGATCGCCCGCCATCACGGCCGCGGTGCCGCCGCCGGCGCCGGCCGTCGCGCCGATCGCCGCGCCCTTGGCGCCGCCGAGAATCGCGCCGAGGATCGCGCCGCCGACCGCCGCGCCGCCGACTTTCGCGGCGCTGCCGTTGCCCGGCGCTTCGCCGTAGCGGTAGATCGTCTCGGTCGAAATCGGCAGCCGCGTCCCGTCGGCGAGCACGAGCGTGTGGAAGCGGATGCCGAGCACCGCGCGTTCCTTGAACTTGCCGCCGCGCTCCACCTGCGTCACCGATCCGATCGCGCGGGCGCCCGAGGGAATCGCGATGCGATCGCCGACCTTGACGTCGCGCGTCACCTTCGCGTCGACGCGATCTTCGACCCGCGCCGTCTCGCTCGACAGCTTCGTCTCCGTCGCGAGGCCGATCACCGTCTGCGGCGAGACGACGAGCTCTTCGAAGGTTTTCGCGGGCGGCTCGGTCGCGCGCGGCGTTTCCGCGCCGGTGCGATCGTCGGGCCGCGGCGCCGGCGGCGGCTCGGGCGCGGGCGGCGGCGTCGGCGCTGCGGGCGGCTGCGCGGCTGCGCCGCTCGGCCACGTGCTCGCGAGCGGGGGCGGATCCTGCCGCGCGGCGGCCGTGCGCGACGGCGCGGGCGTGGACGCCGCGGCGCGCGGCGCCTGCTCGGCGCGCTTCGCGCTCTGCTTCGCCGGCGGCGCCGGGCGTGCGGGCGCCTCGGCGACCGTGGCTTCCGTCTCCTGAACCGGCTTCACCGCTGCGGGCGGCGCGGGCGCTTCTGCGGTCGCCGGCTGCGCCTGCGCGGCGGCCGGGACGGGCACGGCATTCTGCCGCGACGCGAGATAACCGCCGCCGGCGGCCGCTCCGATGCAGGCGACGGCGAGCGCGGCGAAAGCAAGTCGATTGGACAACATGTGGCTGCTTGACCTCGACGGACGAAGAGGCAAGCCGCGTACCCGCCGACGCGGCGGCCCCGTCCGCATAACCCTCGAAAAAACAGGGACTATCGAGCGGCCGCAGCTCGACGGGTGTCCCTTCTCAATGATATGGTGTCCTGGCGCGAGTGCACCACGCCGGCCGCAACCTCGCAGGATCCTTAGGTTTCGGCGCCATTTTGCTGGCGAGACGGTTGCACGCGTCACACATATGCGTCCCTTGGTCCACCGCCTCGCGGTTCTCGCGATCGTCCTCGCCGCCGCGCTCGTGCCCGTGCGGGCGTCGGCGCTCACCCTCGACGACATCGTGTCGCTCTCGCGCGCCGGCGTCACCGACGCGGTGATTCTCGCGCTGATCGATCGCGACAAACCGATCTTCACGATCGAGCCGGACCAGCTCGTGGCACTCAAATCGCAGGGCGTGAGCGAAGCGGTGATTCTCGCGATGCTGAAGAGCGGACGCGTGGAAGGCGAGCGCGCGGCGCAGGCGGCGGCCGATCTGAACGCCGGCTTCATCATGTCCTCGCTGTCACCCGCGCCCGACGTCGTCGTCGTCGGCCATGGACCGGACGTGCCGAACGGCGGCTACTCGAATTACTCGAACGCGGTCTACGGCGTGCCGCCGGTGGCGGGGCTGATCGCGGTGCCGTATGCGGTGGGCGGCGGCTTCGGCGGCCGGCGGCGTCACGCGGCGCCAGTGGCAGTCGCGCCGCCGATCGCCGGCGAGGGACGCACGTTCCTCTCGCCGTTCGCGGCGCCGTACATCTCGCCCTTCGGCGCCGGCGCGGCGCCTGTCGTCCGGCCGGTGCAGAAGCCACCCGCTCCCGCGCTCTGCATCGCGCAGGTGCGCGGCGCGAACTCGCTGCAGCCGCTGTCGTTCGTCACGCAGTGTCCCGGTCAGTGAATTCACTCCGGTAGCGCCGGCCTTCAGGCCTGCCCGAGGCAGCCTTGAAGGGCTGCGCTACCGTAGTTGATTTCGGCCGTGCACGAGACTCTCACGCCTGCATTCTTCGATTTGAGCTCCGCGGAAGCGGGGTGGCGCCATCGACGTTCGATGACGGAGGTGCGATGACGCCGCGATCGATCACGCTCGCCGCGCTCGGGTTCGCGCTCGCGCTGCTCATCGTCGTGCGCGCGCCGGCACAGGCGTCGTACGACGTCAAGGCGCATTACGCGAAGCGCGAGGTGTACATCCCGATGCGCGACGGCGTGAAGCTTTTCACGATCATCTACGCGCCGCGCGCCACGGCCGACCGGTATCCCATCCTGATGACCCGCACCGCGTACGGCATCGGGCCGTACGGCGCCGACGCGTACCGCACGGTCGTCGGCCCGAACAACGAGTTCGCGAAAGAGGGCTACATCTTCGTCTACCAGGACACGCGCGGAAAGTTCAAGTCGGAGGGCGAGTTCATCCACCACGTTCCGTACGTGAAGGGCTCGTCGAAGCCGAACGAGAGCACGGATACGTGGGACACGATCGACTGGCTCGTGAAGAACGTCGCGAACAACAATGGCCGCGTGGGCCAGTGGGGCATCTCGTGGGACGGATGGGAAGTCTCGCAGGGGATGATCGGCGCGCATCCGGCGCTCAAGGCGTCGTCGCCGCAGGCGCCGCCGCAGGATCAGTTCCTCGGCGACGACTATCACTCCGGCGGCGCGTACCAGGTGATGTACGGCTTCAACTGGATGTCGACCAACGCGCGCGCGCGCGTCGCGCCGAACGAGCGCGACACCGAGCGGTTCGACTACGGGACGCCCGACGGGTACCGCTTCTTCCTCGAGATGGGCTCGGCTGCCGACGCCCTCAAGTACTTCGCCGACGATGTGCCGACCTACGCGGATCACATGGCGCATGGAACCTACGACGGGTACTGGCAGGCGCGCAACGTGCCGAAGGATCTCGGCGGCGTCGATCATCCGGTGCTCATCGTCGCCGCGTGGTTCGACGCGCAGGACTTCTACGGGCCGTTCCGGATGTACCGCGCGATGAAGGAGAAAAACCCGGCGAACAAGACGACGCTCGTCGTCGGACCGTGGCTGCACGGCGGCTGGTCGCGCGGCGACGGCGACACGCTCGGGCGGATCGCGTTCGCCTCGAAAACCGCGGAGTACTACCGCGCGAACGTCGAGCTGCCGTTCTTCAACTTCTACCTGAAAGATCAGCCGCCGCCGAAGGGGACGCCGTACGCGGCCGGCGGACGGCTGAATCTTCCGGAAGCTGTCGTCTTCGAGACCGGCGGCAACCAATGGCACGGCTACCCGCAGTGGCCGCCGAAGAGCGCCGCGCCGCGTAATCTGTACCTGCAGGCGAACGGCACGCTGTCGTTCGCGGCGCCCGCGGATCGATCGGAGCAGGCGGCGGACGAGTACGTGAGCGATCCGGCGAAGCCGGTGCCCTACACCGCGGAGATCACGACGACCGAGGGCCACCTGTTCATGGTGGAGGATCAGCGCTTCGTGTGGAGCCGGCCCGACGTGCTCGTATACCAGACGGCGCCGCTGACCGAAGATCTCACGATCGCCGGACCGATCGACGCCACGCTCACCGTCTCGACGACCGGCACGGACGGCGACTGGGTGGCGAAGCTGATCGACGTCTATCCGGGCAGTCTGCCGGCGCCGATGGGCCACTATCAAATGCTCGTCGCCGGCGACATCCTGCGCGCGAAGTTCCGCAACAGCATGAGCGCGCCGGAGCCGATGACGCCGAATCAGCCGGCGAAGCTCGCCTTCACGCTGGGCGACAAATACCACACGTTCCTGAAGGGCCACCGCGTGATGGTGCAGATCCAGAGCTCGTGGTTCCCGATGTTCGATCGCAACCCGCAGACCTTCGTCGACGTCTATCACGCGAAGCCGGCGGATTACCGGAAGGCGACACACAAGGTGTTCCGGTCGGCGTCGTTGCCGTCCTTCTTGACACTCCCGGTGTTGCGCGGGCAGTAGAGAACGCAAAGGCGGCAGAGGCCGCAAACGCGGCAGAGGCCGCGAAGGACGAAAAGAGATGCGCATTGGCGTCATCGGATCGGGGGATGTCGGGCAGACGCTCGCCGAAGGCCTGAAGAAGCACGGCTACGAGGTCCGGATCGGCAGCCGATCGCCGCAGAAGCTCGCCGAATTCTCGGCGCAGGCCGGCATTCAGGCCGGCACGTTCGCCGACGTCGCGGCGTGGGGCGAGGCGATCGTCCTCTCGGTGAAAGGCGACGCGGCCGAAGAGGCGGTGCGCCAGGCGGGCGTGGCGAACCTGCGCGGCAAGACGGTGATCGACACGACGAACCCGATCGCGCACGATCCGCCGGAGGACGGCGTGCTCAAGTGCTTCACCTCGCCGAACGACTCGCTGCTCGAGCGCCTGCAGCGCGCGTGCCCCGACGCGAAATTCGTGAAGGCGTTCAACAGCGTCGGCAGCGATCTGATGGTGAACCCGTCGTTCCCCGGCGGCGTCCGCCCGACGATGTTCTACTGCGGCGACGACGGCGCCGCGAAAGCCGTCGTCGCGCGGATCCTCGAGGAGTTCGGCTGGGAGGGCGCCGACATGGGAACGGCAAAAGCGGCCCGCGCGATCGAGCCGCTCTGCGTGCTCTGGTGCATCCCCGGCTTCAGGCAGAACGAGTGGAGCAACCACGCGTTCCACCTCCTCAAACGGTAGTGACGGGCTTTCACGAAGCCACGAAAGACCACGAAGATCACGAAGATTCTCTTGTACAAGAAAGAATTTCGTGTTCTTCGTGGATCTTCGTTTCTTCGTGATTATCCGTCACTCCTGAAGCTAACCCCAGCGAGGCTGTTCATCAGGGTTGATGCCGAGCGTGAGCTTGCCGACGATCTCGTGCGAGAGCATCGGATTGGTCGGGTGGAATTTTCCCGCGCGCGCGTCGCGGAACAGGCGCTCGAGCTCGCTCTTCTTGAACATCCCGAATCCGCCCGAGACATCGAGCGCGCGATCGACGACGCGGAACGCCGCCTCGACCGTGCGATGCTTCATCGCCGCGAGCCGCAGGAACCAGTCGGCGCCGATGCGCCCTTCGGTCCAGTCGACGCCGATGGCCTCGACGTGCGGCCCCATCGCCTCGATGTCCATCGAGATCTCGGCGACGCCGTGCTGCACCTCCGGGTGATACGCCATCGAGCGCGTCAATGCGATCGCGCCTTTCGTCTTCAGCTGCTCGACGATGATCTGGCGGGTGCGCAGCGACAGGCCGTAGTAGATGTTCGCGAAGCCGACGAGCGCCCACGTGAAGAAGCCGAGCACGAACATGTCGATGCCGGCGGCGCCCGCCGGGACGATGCGCGCGATGTATTTGTCGGGGACGAACGCGCCCTCGAGGACCGTGTCGTCGCTGCGCGTCGCGCGCATGCCGAGGACGTCCCACGTCTCCTTGATCGAGTAGCCCTTCGCGTCGCGCGGCAGGAACGCGTGCACGATCTTCGGCGCCGACGGATCGCTCGTGTCCATCCCGTGCATGCCCATCCGCGTCCAGACCGGCGTGAGGCTCCCGAACGATTTGCGCCCGGTGAACCGGTAGCCGCCGTCGACGCGCTCCGCTTTCGTCGTCGACAAGAGGCCCGGGATGTCGTTGCCGTGCTCGGCGTGCCCCGCGGCGAACACTTCGCCGGCCGCCGCC
>QHWK01000454.1 GCA_003223775.1 Acidobacteriota bacterium | reverse complement strand
CCGCGGGCCGTCTGCGTGAACTGCACCGCGACGATCGACGACCGCATCACCGCTTCCATCCGCGCCCGCTGAAATCGCGCGGCGACGTAGCGCGCGGCGATGAGGGTGCGCTGATCGTCGAGGCCGGCCGCCATCTGCGGAATCGCGGCGGCGACCAGCGTCGCGCCGATCGCCGCCACGAACAGCAGTTCGACGAGCGAGAAGCCCCGAGCGCCCGCGATCTTCATGACGAGCGGCCCGGCCGCTCGCGCCGCCGGGCCCACTGCGCGCTCAGTGACTCTGACTGGGCCGATCGTGATCCGCTTTCGCGGCGCCCACGGTGATCTGCGCCTTCAGCTTGAGGAAGTTCTTCTCGCCGACGCCGCGGACGTTCATCAGTTCCTCGATCTTCTTGAACGGCCCGTTCTTCTGCCGGTAGTCGACGATCCGCGCGGCGGTTTTCGCGCCGATGCCGGGCAGGGCATCGAGCTCCGCGGCCGACGCGGTGTTGATGTTGACGACCGCCGTGGACGCCGCCTTCGGCGCTGCCGCCGCTTTGCCTTGCGCGAGCATGGGGGCCGGGAGCGCTGCGAGCAGCAGCGACAGCGCGGACATCGAAACGAGAGCACGCATCATCGAATCCTCCTTGTCGTTGGGGACCCTGGCTCTACGCTCGGCCGCGCGGCGCGAGGTCGGACCCCGCGCGGCTGGGAAACCAGGGTCGATGACCGGGAGGGCAAACGACGCGCCGGCCGCGGCGCGCGAGGCGCGAGGTGGCAACGTGCAGAGGACGCTGGAGATGAGGCGGTGCGCGCGCCGGGGCGCGCGAGCGGCGCGCGCGGCGCGCGAAAAGTTGACGCCGGGAGTTACCGCGACGGGCGAGCGCGCGCGGCGTCGTCAGCGATCATCGCGCAACGGTGGTCGCACCAATCGCCCCACCAGTTGCCGCTGCGGACGGCTCGCCGAGAGGTGCCTACTGCGATGTCAAGCGATCGACGGCGACCGTTGAATCGAGCGTGGCGAACGTGTCGCCGTTGGTCAGCGGAGCGGTCACCGTGGTGGCCACACCACCGGCCGTCCAGGAGGCCGTCCCGCGCACATCCGCGAGAGTGGTGAATTGCTTGAAGGTCGTGACGAACGTGAAATCACCGAACTTGAACTTCTGGTGGGAGCTGGTGTCGTTCACCACCTGACCCGTCGTAGTGAAATTGAGCGCCAGGGTGACGGCCACGGTCGTCCCGTCGGCGCTGTTGGGCACCGGCACCGTCGTCCGAAGCGAGGCGGACGTTGAGTCGCCGGTGATGGTGAAGTCGCGGTCGCCAATGTTCGCGATGGTGAACGCCTGCATCAACACGCGGGTCGCGTCCGCGGCATCCGCCTGAAAAATACCGATGATCACCTGATCGAACGTGTTCTTGCCGCTGACAGTGCTCTTGTCCTTGATGTGGTCGCCGAAGAATGCAGCCGAGATAGTCGTGCCGTTCGTCTGCGTGTCGAATTGAATGTGCGCGGTCTGCCCCCTGAACTTGTGGCTGCTCAGCACTTCCTGCAATCCGTTCATCGCCGCGGACGCGCCGGCAGATGGCTGCATCGGTTGGCTCGACTGGCTGCAACCAGTCAGGAACACCGCAGCTCCGACGAAGAGTAAGGCTCGGTTCAGCATCGGGATTCTCCTAACGCCGAGGTAGCGGCGAAGCGATGTTGCTCGCCGCTTTCCAATCCAGCGGCAATTATGGCAGGCGGAAGCAGCAAGTCAACGCAAGCTGACGCATGAGGTTACGAGGAATTCGGACGCTGCAAGGAGACTTTGACGTCTACCTTTTCACTTCTAGTTTTTGACTCTCCGTGCGGCACCAGGCGAGCGTGTGCCGCAGGCCTTCTTCGAGGCCGACGATCGGCGTGTAGCCGAGGAGCGTGCGCGCCTTCGTGATGTCGGCCTGCGAATCGCGAACGTCGCCGGCGCGCGGCTCCTTGTAGATCGCCTGCACCTTCGAACCGACGACCGTGTTCATCACGCGCAGCAGCTCGTTGAGGGAGATTCGCGTTCCGCACGCGACGTTGATCGCCTCGCCGGCCGCCTTCGGCGCGGTGCACGCGCGCAGCACGCCGTCGACGACGTTGGCGACGTAGGTGAAGTCGCGCGTCTGCTCGCCGTCGCCGTAGATCGTCGGCTGGCGCCCTTCGATGAGCGCCGCGGCGAACAGCGAGATGACGCCCGAGTAGGGCGATCCCGGATCCTGCCGCGGACCGAAGACGTTGAAGTACCGGATCACCACCGTTTCGAAGCCGTAGAGGCGCGTGAACATCCGGCAGTACTCCGTCCCCACCACCTTCTGCAGCGCGTATGGCGACAGCGGGCTGGACGGCATGTCCTCGGTTTTCGGCAGCGTCGGCGTGTCGCCGTACTCGGACGAGGAGCCGGCGAAGACGAGGCGCTTGACGCCGGCGTCGCGCGCGGCGACGAGGATATTCAGCGTGCCGTCGACGTTCGCGCGGTTCGACGTGATCGGATCCTTCACCGAGCGCGGCACCGAGGGAATCGCCGCCTGGTGCAGCACGTACTCGATCCCGTGGACGGCGCGCGCGGCGAACGGCATCTCGGCGAGATCGCCCTCGAGCAGCTCCACGCCGGGGATGTGCGCGAGATTCCGGCGTTTGCCGGTGGACAGATTGTCCGCGACGCGAACCGAATGTCCGCGCCGAACGAGCTCTTCGACGAGATGCGAACCGATGAAGCCGGCGCCGCCGGTCACAAGATAGGACGACATAGTGCCGAGGTCGCCTGCAAGAGCTGAGCCGAACTGCGCCGGACGAAGCGCCCGCGGCGCGTCAGTTCGTGAACGCGGTCTTCGAGAGCCGCGGCACGAGCTTCAACGCGTTCCCGTTGTACAGCTTACGGAGGACCTGGTCGGGCAGGCCGATGCCGTACAACTTCCAGAACGCGTGGTAGTCGCGGTAGTAATCGAAGTACTCGTCGTTTGTCTCGAAGACGCGCCAATAGTACGGGTATTCGTCCGGCTGGTAGCTGTCCTTGCCGAACAGAATCCGGTCCTGGTACTTGACGAAGAACTCGTGCGCCGCGCGCGGCTGCCGGCCGAAGTCGTAGAGCACCGCGGCGACGTCGTAGTACACGTTCGGATTCTGATCGAGCAGTTGCCCGGCGCGCGCGAGCTCGTTCGCGTGCCACCCGAAGTGCGCGAGGATGAACTTCGTGTTCGGGTGCCGGCGGATCATGTTGTTGCGCTCGGTCATCAGCTGCTCGAAGCGGACGCCGGTCTGGTGGCGGCGGTCGGGATAGAGCGAGAGCTCGAGCCAGCGCTCGTTGGTGTAGTCGAGCGGCTCGAAGAACGCCGCCGGCTCCGCGATGTGAATGAGCACGGGCACGTTGAGGCGCGCGCACGTCTCCCAGATCGGATCGAGCTCGGGGTCGTCCACCTGCAGCCGGCTGCCGTCGGCCTTGCGATCGAACATGCCGAGATCCTTGAAGACCTTCAGCCCCATGGCCCCGGCGGTGATGTCTTCCTCGAGCTGCCGCGCCGCCTGCTTCCCGAAGCCAGGACCGACGCCGCTGAAGTTGACGTTCGCGAAGAGCACCATGCGATCGCGGTACTTGCTCGCCTTGATGGCGTCGAGGCCGCGGCGCAAGCGCTCGCCGGAGGAGCCGCTCAGGTTGACGAGCACCTGGAGGTTGTTCGGCTCCATGCCTTTCACGACACGGTCGAATTCCTGCGCGGAGATCGGCGTCGATTGATGCGAGTGGATGTCGACG
>QHWK01000453.1 GCA_003223775.1 Acidobacteriota bacterium | reverse complement strand
AATCCGATCTGGCGCATCGGCACGACGTCGGCGACGGCGGTGATTCTCGAGGACTGCACGGGATGCGGCGTCCACGGGTGGGGGTGGAACGACAACGGCTACGGCGCCGGCGTCCTCGGTCCGCTCGTGCGGTTCAATAGCGCCGGGCACCATGTGATGCGGATTCAGGCGCGCGAGGACGGCCTGTCGATCGATCAGATCGTGTTGACGAAGGCGCAGTATCTCAATGCCGCGCCCGGCGCGACGAAAGACGACGTGACGGTGCTGAAGCGCACGAGTACCGTCACGCCGCCGCCACCGCCGCCGCCGCCGCCCGGCGACTGCACGGTCGGCGAAACGGTGATCTATGCGTCGACGGTCGAGCACGCAACCGGCTGGACCGTCACGAGCGATCCGACGGCCGCCGGCGGCGCGCGCCTCTTCAATCCCGACGCGGGCGCGCCGAAGGCAACGTCGCCGCAGCCAGGCCTCGCGTTCTTCGACACCGACTTCCAGGCGGACGCGAACGTGGACTACCACCTCTGGATCCGCGGCAAGGCGCAGAACGATTTCTGGGGCAACGATTCGGTGTTCGTGCAGTTCTCGGACGCCGTCGATGCGAGCGGCAATCCGATCTGGCAAATCAACACGAGCTCGGCGACGTCGGTGAATCTCGAGGACTGCTCCGGGTGCGGAGAGAAAGCGTGGGGCTGGCAGGACAACGGCTACGGCGTGGGCGTGATGGGACCGGCGGTGCGCTTCTCCGACGCGCGCGGAACGCACACGATCAAGATTACGACGCGTGAAGACGGCTTCTCGATCGATCAGATCGTGCTGTCGTCGGCGAAGTACCTGAGCGCGTCGCCCGGCGCGCTCAAGAACGACGCGACGATATTGCCCGCGTGCCCGCAGCCGCCGCTGCGGTAGCCGGTCTCCGATGCGGCGATGTAGGGCGAGGCTTTCAGCCTCGCCGCGGCGGCCCTGAAAGGGCCGCCCTACAGCTGTTTCAATTCGTTTGCGCGCGATCGACGGCCGGCGATCCCACCCGCTGGCCGTTGATCGTCTCGTACTCGTAGGTCATCCTGAACGTCGAGCGGCCGGCGATCAGCACGTGCGCCACTGATTCGATCGACACCGGCACGCGCACGCCGGCGATCCGCTCGTAGCGGCGGACGACGTCGACGCGGCGCGTCCAGAACGACGGCGCCTTCGACAGCCGGCCCTCGATGCGCGCGAGATCGCCGTCGCTCGGCTGCACGAAAATCGCGCCGTCGACGAGCAGGATGTCCTTGCGGCGCGGCTTCACGGCGACGGTGGCGAGACCGTCTGGCGCCGGCGCGCCCGGATCGAAGGTGTAGTTCTGGTCGGTGAACGAGGCTTTCTGCGGCTCGTGGTCCGCCCAGATCTTCTGCTCGCCCTCGAGCGCCGCGCGCAGCACTTTCGTCCGGATGTAACTCGAGCCGCCCTCGTCGACGATCCCGAAGCGGAAGCCGCGCGCGCGGTCGTACTCCGTCCACGCCGTCATCCAGCCGTTCTGGTTGAACTTGGGATTGTGCGCCTCGAGGCGCCGCAGCGCCCGGTACTCGACCACGGGCTCCTCGCCGCGCGCGAGAAACCGCTGCAGCGGCGAGACGCCGCTCTGCGCCGCCGCCGACAGCAGCGCGACGACGACGGCCGCGGCGGCGTGGGAGTGCATGCGCTGATTATAGGGCCGCGCTGCGGCGCGCCGACGCGCGCGGCGAGCCGCGCGTGCAGCCGTGTGCGCTGTCGAAATTTGTTATCGCGAGGCGGCGCGAAGCTGCGGCGTCCCCACCCGCTCGGCGTTCACGGTTTCATATTCGTAAACGGCGTGGAAGGTGGACTGGCCGAAGAACCGGAGGTTGGCGACGGCGTCGAGCGAGACCGGCATGCGCACGCCGGCGAAGCGTCTGAAATGCCGTACGATTCGGACGCGCCGTGTCCAGAAAGACGGCGGTTTGGCGAGGTCGCCTTCCATCTTCAGCAGCTCGCCGTCCTCGGGCCGGAGGAAGATCGCGCCGTCGACGAGCAGCATGTCCCGGCGGCGCGGCTTGATCGTGAGCGCCGCGAGGCCGTCGGCGAGCGCGCCGCGATCGTCGAAGATGTAATTGGCGGGCGTCACCGACCCGGCGTCCGGCGCCGCCGACGCCCACATCCGCCGTTCCGTCTCGAGCGTCTCGCGAAAGACGCGCGACCGGATCGAGTCGGATCCCTCCTCGGCGACGATGCGGTACTTGAAGCCGGACGCGTCGATCTCGGTCCAGACGTCCATCCACGCGCTCATGTCGAATTTGTCGTTGCGGGCCTCGAGATGGCGGAGCGCGCGATACGAGGTGGGCGATGGATCGCTGAGCGCAAGGAATCGCTGCAGGATCGGACCCGCCGCACTCGTCGCATCGGTTGGCGTGGCCGCAAGAACATGCGCGGCGGCGAGCGCCGCGATCGAGGCGACCAGGACGCTACGGCTGAGCCCGCGCTCCATGCTTCAGGTCGAAGCAAATCTCGCGCCTGAGAGAGGGCCTCGGAGGCTAGGGGCTGAGGGCTGGCGTAAACGTGGAGAAGGACAGCTAGCCCCTAGGCCCGGACGCGGCGCGAAGCGCCGAACGCGCGGCGACGACGCGCGCGCGTGCCTCGTCTGCCGTCCGCGCAAGCGCGGTGAGATGGCCCATCTTCCGTCCCGGTCTGGGCGTGAGTTTGCCGTATAGGTGAAGTTTTACGTCCGGGAGCGCGAGTGCCGCCTCCCACGAAGGCTCGCCGCCGCTCCAGAGGTCGCCGAGCAGGTTCGCCATCGCCGCCGGCTGCAGCAGCTCCGGCGATCCGAGCGGCAGGCCGCAAATCGCCCGCAGCTGCTGCTCGAACTGGCTGGTGCGGCACGCGTCGAACGTCAGGTGGCCGGAATTGTGCGGCCGCGGCGCGAGCTCGTTCGCCATGAGCCGCCCGTCGCGGGCGACGAAGAACTCGACGCACAAGATGCCCGTGAAGTCGAGCGCCTCCATGACGGTGCGCGTGATGTCGACGGCCTGCGCCGCCACCGCCGGCGGGACGTGCGCCGGCGCGGCCGAGACGTCGAGGATGTGGCGCACGTGCGCGTTCTCGATCGGCCCGAAATGCGACCACTCGCCGGCGACGCCGCGCGCGCCGATCACCGAGATCTCGCGATCGAGGTCGATGAACGCCTCGAGGATCGCGTCGCGCCGCTCGAGCGATTGCCACGCGGCGGCGATCCGATCGGGCGAATCAACGGCGACCTGTCCCTTGCCGTCGTAGCCGAACGACGCCGTCTTCAGCA
>QHWK01000452.1 GCA_003223775.1 Acidobacteriota bacterium | reverse complement strand
CACCGACGCGCAGGGCCTCTATCAGTTCGAGCACCTGCCGGTCGGCGCCTACACCGTGACCTACGCGCTCCAGGGATTCAACACCGTGCGCCGCGCCGATATCCGCGTCGAAGTCGGCCGCACGGTGCAGGCCGACGTCCAGCTGCAGCTCGGGAACGTCGAGCAGTCGATCACGGTGAGCGGCGAAGCGCCGGTCGTCGACGCGCTCCACGCCGGCGTCACGACGAACTTCAACAGCGAGCTCCTCGCCAACGTGCCCACCGCGCGGCAGTCGTACTTCGACGTCGTGACCTTCGCGCCGTCGGTGCGCATCAACGCGGTGCCGAACGACTCGCGCTTCGTCATCATGGGATCGAGCAGCGATCAGAACTCGTTCCAGTACGACGGCGTCGACATCTCGGCGGTGTCGAACGGCGGCGTGTGGGATTTCCCGAGCCCCGACATGATGCAGGAGGTCGAGGTCAAGACGACCGGCGCCTCGGCCGAGTACTTCAACTTCCAGGGCGGCGTCGTCAACATCGTGACCAAGTCGGGCAGCAACACGCTGCGCGGCATGTGGAGCGGCTACAACATCCCGCACGCGTGGGTCGGCAACAACACCCCGAACGAGCCGTTCCCCTACGACGTGCACTTCAGCTATCAGACGACGTTCGAGCTCGGCGGGCCGCTCGTGAGGGATCGCGTGTGGCTGTACGGCATCGCGCCGTACAACCGATCGCTGACGACCGGCGTCGGCGTCGATCCGTCGCTGCCGGCCAACGCCGGCTGGTCGTTCAAGCCGTTCTTCAAGGCGACGGCGAGGCTCTCCGCGAAGGACAACGTGGATTTCACGTTCGACGACAACCGGTTCTGCTGCGGGGCGACGGCGAGCCGCACGACGCCGATCTACGCGCAGACCGTGGAGCACGGCCACAACCCCGTGGTCGCGGCGCACTACACGCGGACCTTCGGCCCGGCGACCTTCTTCGAGCTGAAGGGCGGCGGCATCTACATTCGCGACAATTTCACGCCGTTCAGCGACGACTTCACGACGCCGCAGCACACCGATTCGGGCACCGGGCTGACGACCGCCAACGGCGCGACCGGCAGCCGGCAGGTGCACAACCGGACGACGATCGACGCGTCGGTCGCGCACAGCGCGAACGATTTCATCAAGGGCTCGCACGACTTCAAGTTCGGCTATCAGACGCAGCTCGCGACGCAGCAGACCAACACGCTCACCTTCGGCAACGTCACCTACACCGATTTGAACAGCGCGCCGTACACCGCGACCTACAAATCGCCGGCGGTCACCGGCGGGCGCATCCGCCAGAACGGCGGGTACGCGCAGGACAACTGGACGGTGAACGATCGCCTGACGCTCAATCTCGGGCTCCGCTTCGACCACACGTCGGCCGGCATCCCCGCGCTCGATTCGCAGACGACGCTCATCGGCATCTCGACGACGGCGCCGTCGGACGCCGCGAACACGAGGTACCCCGCAGTCGTCGACCTCATCACGTGGAACTCCATCTCGCCGCGCCTCGGCTTCACCGTGCGCCTCGATCGGACCGGCCGCACGGTGCTCAAAGGCAACTACGGCCGCTTCTACGGCAAGCTGGCGACGAGCATGTTCAACAGCGCGTCGCCCGGCAACACGCCGTCGGATACGGAGCGCTACAACCGCGCGACCGGCAAGTACGACATCCTGCAGAGTCTCGTGAACAACCAGATCAACTTCGCCGTCGATCCGGATCTGCGGAACCAGTTCACCGATCAGTTCTTCGTCGGCGTCGAGCGGCAGCTCGCGGCGAGCCTCGGCATCGACGTCGAGTTCATCTACAAGAAAGAAGGCGACTTCATCCGCATGACCGACGCGCGCGGCGTGTACGCGCCGGTCGCCGTGAACGCGCTGCTCCCCGACGGCACGGCCACGGCCGCCACCGCGTACAACCGCACGAGCCCTTCGTCGCAGAGCCTGTTCGAGGTCGTCAACCGCACCGATTTCAATCAGGACTTCAAGTCGTTCGTCTTTCAGTTGAACAAACGCTTCTCGGCGAAGTGGCAGGCGCTCGCGAGCTACACGTATCAGAATTCGCAGGCGTACGGCGTCGGCACGATCTCGGGCAACACGCAGCAGGACTTCAGCGGCCTGAGCTCCACGGGCGGATTCGGACGGACGCCGAACGATCTCGTCAACGCATACGGGCCGACGGCGACCAACTCGCCGAACTCCGTCAAGCTCTCGACGACCTATAAAGCGCCGCTCGATTTCAATCTCGGGCTGCGCTACTCCTACGAGCAGGGCCCCCCATACGCGCCGCTCTTCATCGCCCGCGGCTTCAATCAGGGCTCGGTCACGATTCTGTCGCAGCCGCGAGGGGCGTTCACGCTGCCGGCGACGAACGATTTCCAGATTCGCCTCGACAGGGACTTCAAGCTGACCTCGGCGCAGCGCCTCCGGCTGTCGCTCGACGTCTTCAACGTGTTCAACTCGGCGACGGTGCTGACGCTGCAGAACAACGTGTCGCAGGCGACCGCGGCGAACCCGTTCGGGCAGACGCTCACCATCGTGCGGCCGCGGACGCTGCAGATCGCGGCGCGGTACCAGTTCTGAGCGTCGTTCGCGATTGTCGGTCGCGCAGCCCTTCAGGGATGCGCGACCTTGACATCCATCGGGAGGAGGTCTTCGTGCGCGGTTTGGGAAATGTTCTCGCAGCGGGCGCGTTCGTCGTGGCGGTCGGCGCCGCGTCGGTTCACTCGCAGGGGCGCGCGGTCGAGTGGCGCTACTTCGGGGGAGACAAGGCGTTCACGCGCTACTCGCCCGCCGATCAGATCAACCGCGAGACGGTGAAGAACGTCCGCGTCGTGTGGCGCCGGCCGGCGACCAACGACACCTTCAAGCAGGCGTTCCCCGAGCTGCGCGTCAACGCGTACCTGCGTTCGACGCCGATCATGATCGACGGCATGCTCTACACGCAGGACGTGCACGGCCTGGTCAGCGCGTTCGACGCCGGCACCGGCGAGACGGTCTGGCAGCAGGAGCCGTTCGCGCGCACCGTCGAGGAGCTCCAGGCGCAGAGCACGCGCGGCGTCGACTACTGGCGCGGCGGCGGCGATCAGCGCATCTTCGTCGTCCGCGGCGAGTACCTCTACGCGCTCAACGCGAAGACCGGCAAGACCTACCGCGACTTCGGCGTGGACGGGCGCGCCAGCCTGCGCTTCGACGACGGCCAGCCGCTCGCCGGCCGCTTCAACGACAGCACCGGCCCGCTCGTCGTCGGCAACGTCGTCGTCGTGACGGGAAATACCGCTGGCGCCGGCGACGGCGGCGTGATCAAGGAAGCGGCGCCCGAGGACGTGCGCGGCTTCGACGCGAAGACTGGCAAGCTGCTGTGGACGTTCCACGTCGTGCCGCAGCAGCATGAGTTCGGCGTCGACACGTGGGGCAACGACTCGTGGAAGATCGCCGGCGACATCGGCGCGTGGAATCCGATGTCGGCCGACGAGCAGCTGGGATACGTCTACATTCCGCTTACTTCGCCGACGGCGTCGCAATACGGCGGGTGGCGGCCCGGATCGAATCTCTACTCGGACAGTCTCGTGGCGCTCGATGCGAAGACGGGCCGCCGCGTCTGGCATTTCCAGACGATTCACCACGACCTGTGGGAATACGACAACGTCGGGCCCGCGATCCTGGGCGACCTCACCGTCAGCGGCAGGCGAATCAAGGCGGTGATGCAGCCGAACAAGAATGGATTCCTCTACGTGCTCAACCGCGTGACGGGCGAGCCG
>QHWK01000451.1 GCA_003223775.1 Acidobacteriota bacterium | reverse complement strand
CGCGTCGAGGACCTGCGCCTCCATCTCGCGCGCCTGCAGCGCGCCGGTCATCTCGAGAAAGCGGTCGGCGAGCGTCGACTTGCCGTGGTCGATGTGCGCGATGACGGAGAAGTTGCGGATGCGTTGCGCGTCCACTAGCGGATCACTTCTATTCTGATCGGAAGGCGCAGCGAGCGCCAGGCGCGGTCGGTCGTGAGCACGCGCAGCCGACTCGTCTGCGCCAGCGCCAGCGCGGCGCGGTCGCCGAGCGACAGGCCGAGCGAGCGCGTGTAGCGGACCAGCCGCGCGCTTTCGCGTGCCTGGCCGTCGTCGAACGGCACGAGCTGGAGCCGCGTCGCCGGGCCGCCAGGCAACGCCATCGCCGTCACTTCATACGGATCGGTCGAGCCGACGACGAGGTTCGCGAGCACCTCGGCCCAGTTGACGACGCTGATGAGCGCGCCGACATCCACCGCGCGGCGGACCCGCTCGCCGCCCGCCTCGTTGCGCATCAGCGCCAGAAGCGCCGACGCGTCCAGGACGGCGGCCGCGCCGGTCGTCTCGTTCATCGCCGCTTCTGCTTTCGAACGGCCGCCCCGGCCCGGCGAAACCCGCGCTCTTCTTTCGCCGCTTCCCGGCGTCGCTCAGCGATCAATTCATCGGACAGGCGGCGGCTCGGCGGGATGTGCCTTGCGGCGCGCTGCATCACCTTCACGAACTGGTCGGTCCATGCGCGGCCCGTCAAGAGCTTGATGACGCCGTCCGGCTCGAGGATCAACGTCAGCCAGTCGCCGTCCTCGATCTGCAGACGCTCGCGCACCTCGGCCGGCAGCACGATGCGGCCGCGCTCGGCGACGGTCACCTTGAAGCCGACCGGAGGCGCGTCGGCCGGGGCGGGCTGCTCCACGCCGTACGGCGCGGCCGTCTCGCGCGCGCGACTCACGCGCTGCCGCTTGATTTCGTACCTGGCCATACACCCACAGTAGCATCGTCGGTCAGCCGTGGGCAACTGGGTCCAGAATCCCACAAGCGGCGTGCATTCCCACGCCTGGCGTTCAGCGGGAATCGATGGGCTGATAGCGCTGCGGGTACTCCGGGCCGATGTACTCGGCGCGCGGCCGGATCAGGCGGTTGTTGGCGTACTGCTCGAGCACGTGCGCGGTCCACCCCGACACGCGGCTCACCGCGAAGATCGGCGTGAACAGATCGATCTCGATGCCGAGCGCATGGTAGGTGGACGCGGAGTAGAAGTCGACGTTCGGGTTCAGGTTCTTCTCCGCCTTCACCACCGCCTCGATCCGCTGCGACATCTCGAACCAGAACGGCTCGCCGGCGCGCTGGCCGAGGTCCTTCGACATCTGCCGCAGGTGCGTCGCGCGCGGATCCTCGGTGTGGTACACGCGGTGCCCGAAGCCGGGAATCTTTTCCTTGCGGGCCAACTTCGCCCGCACGACTGCCTCCGCCTTCTCGGGCCCGCCGTCGGGGCCGATCTCGAGCAGCAGGCGCATGACGTCGGCGTTCGCGCCGCCGTGCAGCGGTCCCTTCAAGCTGCCGATCGCCGCGACGATCGCCGGGTGGATGTCGGTGAACGTTGCCGCCGCGACGCGCGCCGCGAACGTCGATGCGTTCAGCTCGTGATCCGCGTGCAGGATGAGCGCGACGTCGAACGCGCGCGTCGCGAGGCCGCTCGGCCGCTCGCTGGTCAGCATGTACAGAAAGTTGCCGGCGTGGCCCAGGACCGGATCCGGCTGAATCGGACCGGCGCCCTTGTTCATGCGGCCCAGCGTCGCGACGATCGAGCTGATCTGCCCGGTGAGGCGGACCGCTTTCCGGTAGTTCGCCTGAGGCGACTGATCGGCCGCGTCCGAATCGTAGTGCGACAGCGCGGAGGTCAGCGTGCGCACCGCGTCCATCGTGATCCCCGGCGGCAGCGTCCGCATCAGCCGCAGGATCGGCTCGGGCAGCGGGCGCGCCTCGGCGAGCTGCGACTGCAGATCGCCGAGCTCCGCGCGCGTCGGCAGGCGGCGATGCCAGAGGAGATAGCAGACTTCTTCGAAGGTGGCGTGCCGCGCGAGATCGTGGATGTCGTAGCCGCAGTAGGCGAGCACACCGCGGTCGCCGTCGAGGTAACAGATGGCGGAGGACGTGGCGACGGTGTCTTCGAGCCCCGCTTTCGGCTTGGCGACCGTGGTCATGCGTCGATCATACTCCGACCGTCCGCGCGCCGCCGCCCCATCGCTCCGCTGCTGTCCGGCGCGCTAGACGCCGACCGCCTTCGCCGCCGGCGCGGCGAGCGGCTTGTAAATCGCGCCGAGCACGACGCCGATGATCACGACGTCGACGAAGCCGGCCACCGCCGTCTCCACCGCGAGCCGTCGTCCGATGTTGTAGATCGCGTAGGTGGGAATCGAGATCGCGAAGAGCTCGAACGAAGCGAGCACGATCCCGAACCGCAGTCCTTCCACCCAGCCCTCGCGGCGCTCGCGGCCCTTCGCGAAGATGTAGGCGACGAGCAGCGTGCCGACGAGCGACGAGGCGAACATGAGCGGCAGCATCGCGTTCACCGACTCGAACGGCCGGAACACGCCCGGATAGCGCGCGAACTCGCTTTGCAGCGTGAGCCCGAACACGAGGAATCCGTAGACGGAGTCGAACACCCAGGCGGCGACGGCGGCGACGGCGAGGCTGCGATAGTTCATGGCCGGCTCCTTTGTGTGTGGGGCCGCAAGTCTATCGCAGACCGATGAGACCCTGGCAAGGCAGCAAGGCAGGAACGCAGAAAGGCAGGAATTCAAGGCTGGAATGAAGAAGGGCGCGAAGGACGAGGGCAGGAACGCGGAAGGCGGGAAGGCGAAGGCCCGAAGGGAATGTCGGAACAGGCGTCCTTCAACCTTCAGCCATTCCAGCCTTCGTCATTCCTGCCCTTCCTGCCCTTCCGCCTTGAATTCCTGCCGTCCTGCCTTCCTGCCCTCCTGCCTTGCAAGGGACGCCATCTCGATCGACGAGCCCTGCGGGCCCTGCTGCGCGTAGCGAAGGAACAGCTGTCCCCAGGCCGTCGACTCACACCAGCGCTCGAACACGCGCCGATCGACGAGCGGCCAGCGGTAGAAATCGTGGTAGACGTCGCTCGCGAGGATGAAGCCGTTGACGAGCGGCGTGTGGAAGAACAGCTTCTGAAATCGCTTGAGCGGACCGAACCAGATCAGATCGCCGCCGCCGATCCGCACGAGATTCCTGCCCACACGGAAGTTCCAGTTCTCGCGCGCCGCGTCGACGTCGCCGACGATCTCGATGTCGCGCGGATCGCCGACGCCGAGGCCGTCCTCGTGCGCGAGCCGGATGTAGCCGATCGACATCGGATCGAACCCCATCATCCTGGCCGACACCGCGTCGATCGCGACCTGATCGGCCGACGCCAGCATCACGTTCTTCACGACGGGATACATCGTCCGCGGACCCGGGCCGTTGCCGGCCGTCGTGCCGTCCATGATGGCGAACAGCCCCGCGTGGATCTCCTTCTGGATCGCGAGCAGATCGACCAGCGTTTCGTGAATCCACGAGTGCGTGTAGTGCCGGCGCGTGTTCAGCAGCCCGCCGAACGCGTTCTTCATCGCGCCGGTCGTCGTCGTGTAAATGTGGCACTTGGTCGTCGGCAGATGGACGATGTTCCTGCCGAAGAAGAAGTCGGGGACGTGAATGCCTTCAGGAAAGATCCGATCGAGCACGCGCATCCGCGCCTTCGGCCGGTGCCGCACCCACTTCATGTCCTCGTCCCTGAAGTTGTAGAGAACGGGGATCGCGTAGCGCTCGAATATCGGGACGTAGTGGTTCAGGTCCTCGCCCTTGAACGCGTTGGTGACGACGGTCTTGTTCTGGACGCAGACCTGATCGGCGAAGCCGCGGCGCGCGAGCGCGCGGATCGTTCCCTC
>QHWK01000450.1 GCA_003223775.1 Acidobacteriota bacterium | reverse complement strand
CGGTCGCGTCGGCGAACTGGTTGATGCGCTCCTGCGTGATCTCGAGCCAGTCGCCGACCGCAATCTCCTCGCCGACCCGGTCGCGCAGCGTGCGGACGTCGAGCGTGAGCATTTTAGTGTCGCGTCTCAGAACTTCGTTTGCATTCGGCCGGCGATGCATCCCGGCTGGCAGCGTTGCTCGTCGGTCGCATATTGCCGATATTCTCCCTCCTCACGCCTTGCCATCCGGGCGCCTCGCCGGCCTCGGTGCGACAACGAACTTCTGAGACGCGACACTAGGCCAGCGCAGGCTCGCCGTAGAGGCCGCGTCCCTCGGCGACGAGCCGTTCGATGAGCGGCGCCGGCTGCCAGTAGTCGCCGAAGCGCGCGCGATATGCCTTTACGCGCGCGAGCACGGTGTCGAGCCCCACCGTCTCGGCGTAGAACATCGGTCCGCCCGTGTGGCGCGGGAAGCCGAAGCCGTACGCGTAGATGACGTCGATGTCGCCCGCGCGCGTCGCATACCCGTCCTCGAGCACGCGCGCGCCTTCGTTGGCGAGCGCGGTCGTGATCCGCTCGATGATCTCTTCGTCACGCACCTCGCGCCGCGTGACGCCGCGCTTCGCCGCTTCTTCCCGAGCGAGCTGATCGATCAGCGGATCCGGCGTCCGGTTGCGGCTGCCCGGCGCGTCGTACTTGTACCAGCCGGCGCCCGTCTTCTGCCCGTAGCGTCCCATCGCGAAGAGTCGATCGGGCACGGCTGACTGCGGCCCTTCCGCGCGCGACTGGCCGATCGACGCGAGGTACTGCCGGATGCGCGCGCCGACGTCGATCCCGGCGATGTCCTGCATCCCGAACGGCCCCACCGGCATGCCGAATTCGGTGAGCACGCGGTCGATCTGCTCGACGCTCGCGCCCTCCTCGAGCAGCAGGTACGCCTCGCGCATGTAGTACGCGAGCATCCGGTTGGCGACGAACCCGAAGCAGTTGCCGACGACGACGCCGACCTTGCCGAGCTTCTTCGCGAGCTTCAGCGAGGTGGCGATCACCTCCTTGCTCGTCTCTCGCCCGCGCACGATCTCGAGCAGCTTCATCACGTTCGCCGGGCTGAAGAAGTGGTGGCCGACGACCTGCGCGGGCCGGCCGCTCGCCTTCGCGAACTCGTCGATGTCGAGCGTCGACGAGTTGCTCGCGAGGATGCAGTCCGCGCGCGTCACCTTCCCGAGCTCGGCGAACGTCGCCTTCTTCAGCTCCATATTCTCGAACACGGCCTCGACGACGATGTCCACCCGATCGAAGCCGTCGTAGCTGGTCGTCGGCGTGATGAGGCCCATCGTCTTCTCGACCTGCTCCTCGGTCATCTTCCCCTTCGACATCGTCACGCCGTAGTTGGCGCGGATGGTCGCGAGGCCGCGATCGAGCGCCGCCTGATCGACGTCCTTGAGCAGCACCGGGATCCCCGCGTTGGCGTACGTCATCGCGATGCCGCCGCCCATCGTGCCGGCGCCGACGACGGCGGCGCGCTTGATCTCGCGCGTCGGCGTGTCCTTCGGAATGTCCGGCACCTTGGCGACCTCGCGCTCGGCGAAGAAGAGATGACGCAGCGCCTTCGATTCGGTGGAGACGACGCACTCGGCGAACAGCTCGCGCTCGCGCTCGGATCCCTTGTCGAAGCCGTGGCGCAGGCCGGCTTCGATCGCGTCGACGGCCGCGAACGGCGCTCGAAGGCCGCGCGCGGTTTTCCTGAGCGACGCGCGAACGGCGTCGGCGGCGGCGAGCGCGGCAGCCGCCGCGTCGGGCGGGATCGGGATCTCGCGCGACTTGCGGATCTCGCCGCGCGCCGCCTTCGCTTTCGCGAACACGATCGCGCCGGCGAGCAGATCGCCGTCGACGACCTGATCGATGATGCCCGCCGCGTGCGCCTTCGGCGCGGGCACCGGCTTGCCGTCGGTCGCCATCTCGAGCGCCATCTTCGCGCCCGCGAGCCGCGGCAGCCGCTGCGTACCGCCGGCGCCGGGAATGATGCCGAGCAGCACCTCCGGCTGGCCGACTTTCGCGTCCTTCGTCGCCACACGGAAGTGGCACGCCTGCGCCACCTCGAGGCCGCCGCCGAGCGCGTTGCCGTGAATGGCCGCGACGAGCGGCCTGGTCGCATCCTCCATGCGGCGCAGCAGCGCGTGCGTGCCGGCGGATCGCGCGAACGAGTCGGCCTTCGTCTTCAGCGTGTCGAAGACCTTGATGTCCGCGCCGGCGATGAACGTCGATCCGGCGCCGATGAGCACGATCGCGTCCGCCTCGCGATCCGCGACCGCGCGCTGCACCGCCTGATCGATCCCGTCCCAGACGGCCGGGCTCAACGCGTTGACCGGCGGGTTGTCGATGGTGATCACGGCGACGCGATCGGTGACGGCGTAGTTCACGAGAGCCATGGATGTCTCCGGGGGCGTGTCTAAGGTTCGAGTGCGCCGCGCGGCGCGTCGACGACGATGCAGGTCGTCGTGCCGTGGGCGTAGAGCTTGCCGGCGCCATCGACGATGCGGCCTTCCGACGTCGCCGTGCGGCCGCCGACGTGCACGACGTTGGCCTCGCACCGCAGCAGCCCGGCTTCCCTGGTGATCGGCCGGGTGAGATTCACCTTCAGCTCGAGCGTCGTGAAGCGGCGTCCGGCGGGCATCGCGGAGTTGATCGCGCAGCCAAGCGCCGTGTCGAGCAAGGTCGCCGCGTAGCCGCCGTGCGCGACGCCGGTGCCGTTGTAGAAGCGCTCCTCGCACTGGCCGGTGAAGACGACGCGGCCGGCGTCGACTTCGACGAGGCGGATGCCGAAGAGATCGATCATCGGCGGCGGCGGCACTTCGCCGGCGAGCATCTTGCGGAAGAACTCGAGGCCGCTCATCACGCGGCGCGCTTCGACGTGTGTCATGACGGCGTGGTCGGCATCGGCGCGTGCTCCGCGCCGGTGGAGGCGGCGTGCTCGTCGCGCAGCACGCGGTAGAGAATCTTGCCGACCGCGCTCATCGGCAGCGTGTCGCGGATCTCGACCGTCCGCGGCAACTTGTAGTCAGTGAGCGACGTACGGCAGAACGCGATCAGCTCGTCGGAGGTTGCCGTCGCGCCGGGCTTGAACGCGACGCACGCTTTCACCGTCTCGCCGTGATACGCGTCGGGGATGCCGATGACGGCCGCGAGCCGCACCGCCGGATGCGTGTAGAGAATCGCTTCGACCTCCGACGGGTAGACGTTGAAGCCGTCGACGATGATCATGTCCTTCTTGCGCTGGACGATCCGCGTGAAGCCGTCGGCGTCCATCGCGCCGATGTCGCCCGTATGGAACCAGATCCGCCCTTCAGCGTCCGCGCGGAGCGCGCGCGCGGTTTCGTCGGGACGGTTCCAGTAGCCCTTCATCACCTGCGGACCGGCGATGCACAGCTCGCCGGCTTCGCCGACCGGCAGCTCCCGACGTCTCCGACAGGCCGTAGCCCTCGAGCAGGGGCCGGCCGATCGTCCGCTCCCACGCTTCCAGGACTTCAACGGGGCACGGCGCGCCGCCGCTGTTGTAGTGGCGCACCTGGTCGAGGCCGTACTCGCCGGCCTTCGGGTGATTGAGGAGCGAGACGAACACCGTCGGCACCGCGGGAAACGACGTCGGGCGGAACTGCTTGATCGACGCCAGCACGGCGTCCGGGTCGTATTTCGGATGGAGCACCTGCAGGGCCCCGATCCACACGCCCATCATCATGCAGACCGAGAAGGCATAGATGTGGAAGTACGGAATGACGACCAGATAACGCTCCTCGCCGCCGATGGTGTACATCGGGTTCGTCCACGCGATCGTCTGCACGACGTTCGCGAAGATATTGCCGTGCGTCAGCATCGCGCCCTTCGGCGTCCCCGTCGTTCCGCCGGTGTACTGCAGAACGGCGAGATCATCGGCCGAAATACTGGAAGATCCACCAGCGGCGGACGGCCCTTGCGCCAGGAGGTCGGAAAAGGTGAGCGTGCCGTCGATGGACGGAGGCGCCGTTGCAGCGGCTGCATATTCTGCGATCGACGTGACGATGATTTGCTCGATCGTCGTCTGGGTGCGCACGTTCTGCGCCATCGGCGCGAGCGCGTCGAGCGTAATCAGCACCCTGGGCGTCGAATCGATGGCGACGACGAGGAATTCGCGCGGCGTGTAGCTCGGGTTGACGTTGACGATGACGGCGCCGAGCCGGAGGATCGAAAAGGCCGCGATGATGTACTGCGGGCAGTTCGGCAGCATGATCGCGACGCGGTCGCCTTTACCGATCCCCAGGCGCGCCAGCGACGCCGCAAGCGCGTCCGAGCGCACCTTCAGATCGCGGAACGTGAGCTCCGCCCCGAGAAAATGCGTTGCCACTCTGTCCGGCCGGTGGACGGCCGTGATCGCGAGGATGTCGGCGAGCGGACGCCCGGGGTACGGCATGCGCGGCCGCACCCAGTAGTCGTAGTGCCGCTCCCAGGGGCGCGCCGCGTACGGAGAGTCGCTCTTCACGCGATCGTTCGACCGCCGTCGACGACGATGGTCTGTCCTGTGATGTAGTTGGAGGCGTCGGCGGCGAGAAACACGGCGACGCCTTTCAGCTCGCCCTCGCCGCCGACGCGCGGAATCGGGCTGCTCGATTTGATCGAGGCCTCGTTCATCGCGATCGCGCCGTCGGCGAGCCGCGAGTGGAAGAAGCCGGGCGCGATCGCGTT
>QHWK01000449.1 GCA_003223775.1 Acidobacteriota bacterium | reverse complement strand
TTCACTTTCACCTCGAGACGGTGCCAGCCGCTCGACGACACGCCGTGCGGCGTGTAGCTGATCAGATAGCGGTGGCGGAATTCCTCGAGGATGCGCAGGAAGGCAGCGCGCAGATCGCGCGTCGAGTCTATCTTGTACAGCGTGCCGCCGGTGAGCGCGCTCAGCTCGCGCAGGAACGGAGAGCTCGCGCCTTCGCCGATTGCGGCCGTGTACGCCACCGCGTCGCTGCGGCGCGCTGACTCCAGCACCGCGTCCGCCGTCAACCAGCTCGCGGTGTCGAGCCCGTCGCTGAAGACGATGAGCAGCGCGCGCCCGGCGTCCATTTCGCCCACCTGCATCGCGGCGTAGACGCCGTCGACGAGCGACGTCTCGCCGAACCCGTACGCGTCGTCGAGCGCGCGGCGAACGTCGGTGAAGCGGCCGGACAGCGGCGCCGCCAGCGAGACGACGTTGCTGAAGGTGACGAGCGCGGCCTGATCGTCCTTCGTCAGGCCCGCGAGCACCGCGCCGCCGGCATCCTGCAGCTGCGAGAGGCGCTCTCCGGCGACGCTGTCGCTCATGTCGAGCGCGAGGACGACGTTCAGCGGAATCTGCTCGAAGCTGACGAGATCCACCTGCTGCGGCACGCCGTTGTCGAAGACGTCGAAGTCCGCCGGCTGGAGGCCGAGCAGCGGCCGTCCGCCGTCGGTGACGAGCGCGTCGATCCGTACAGACTCCACTCGCGTGGTGAACGCCGGCGGCTGCGCACCGGCGCTGACGGTGACAAGGACACAAAGATAGACAGAGGCCACAGAGGCGAACACAGAGGTTCGGAATGTCGTAGCGGGAAATCTCACCGGGCTGTCCGAAAGGGCGCGCGGAGCGCTTCTATCCACGCCTCGGCCGAGCGCGCCTGCGCTTTGTGGTACTGCCACCACGGATCGTCGCGCCCTTCGGCGCCTGGCGGCGGCAGCTCGAAGAGCTGCTGGATCGCGGCGAGCGCGGCGGCGCGATCGCCGCGGCGGCGCGCGAGCTGGCTGAGCGCGATGAGCGGCGACTGCGCGCCCGGGAAGAGCGATTGCGCGCGCGCGTACGCGTCGCGCGCGGCGTCGTAGCGCCCGAGCGCTTCCTCTTCCGCGCCGGCGAACAGCTCCCCGTCGTAACGCAGCTCGTCGTCGTCGCCGAGGAGCGCGGCGGCGCGGCGCAGCTCGACGATCGCGTCGGCGTGCTGGCCCTGCAGCCCGAGGACGCGGCCGAGGCGGAGATGCGCCTCGGCCATGTCGGGCGCCTGCGCGAGCGCGCTGCGGAAGAACGACTCCGCGCGGCGCAGCTCGACGCGCGACGACAGGATGTCGATTGAGAAACCGCTCGGCACGGTGGCCGCGCGGACGGCGCTCTGAATCGCCGGCCGCGCATAGGTCTCGTGCAGCGCGCCGCTGAGGAACAGGATGTCCGGATCGGCGGGAAAGATGTCGCGGCCGTGATCGATATGCCCCGTGTCGTGGCTCTCGATGTGCTGCATCCACGCGGCCGACGCGCGATACCAGTCGCGCACCATCGCGTCGCGGCCCGGCTGCGGCCGCTCGGCGCCTTTCGGGACCACCTGATCGAGCACCATGCGCCCGAGCTCCCAATGGATCCCGACTTCGCGCACGTCGAGCGACACGCCGTCCGACGTATCGACGCGGATCTGCGACGGCCCGAGGATCGGCGCCTGCCTGGGCGGCGCCGCCGCGCCGGCCGACGGCGCGAGGATCTCGACGTCGGCGTGGAGAATCGCAGCGCGGCGCAGGAAGTAGTTGTCCTCGCCGGTCCGCGCGCGGTCGGCGCCCGCGCGTTCGGCGAAACGGCGCAGCGCGGCGCTCAGCTCGAGCGGCGCGCCCTTCGCGACGCAGTCTACGTCGGCGAGGCGGCCGGCGGCGGCGCACGCGAGCGCCCGCATGCGCCGCATGAGCGACGGCGGATAGAAGACCTCCATCGTGCGCCCGCCGGTTGTGGGAATCAGGAAGCGCGCGGCCCTGCGGTTGCGCAGCAGGATCGTGAGAACCCTGACGTCGCCCCACAGCTGCCGCAGGTCGCCGGTCGACCAGGAGGCGACCTCGTCGAGCGCCGCATCCGCCTCGCCGGGCTCGTGCGCATCGACCGCCTCGAGCCAGCGCTCGAGGCGATCGACTCGTTCAGCAGTGACGTCGATGGGGGTTCGGAGGGACTGAATCTCGCCGGAGCGCCGCCCCTGGGCGGCGACGGCCGCAATCGCGAAGCCGACGACGATCGACGTGCCGATCGCGCGCTTCATCCCGCCGCGCATGCTAGCACCGCCCCGATTGTGAGACGACGCGGAAAAAAAGGGCGACCCTGAAAGAGTCGCCCTACAAAGCATCCTCCGTGTCCTCCAATTGTGTCAGCGACAGGTCCTCAGAACCCAAACCGTACAGTGAATTGCGCCGCGCGCGGCTGGCCGTTGCCGCCGCTGAGCGACGTCAGCACGAGGAAGTCCGACGTACGCTGGTCGACGATGGACCCGCCGTTGGCGACCGTGCCGGGGTTGCTGAAGTTCGCGACGTTGAAGAGGTTGTACAGCTCGAGGCCCGCGTCGAGCGTCTCCTTCGCGAACCGGAAGCGGTAGCTCAGTTTGAGATCGGTCTGCTTGAAGCTCGGGCCGCGCGCGCCGTTGCGGCCGCCGGCGTTGTCGACGCAGATCGAGTTCAGCCCCTGCCCGCAGTAGGTGCCGGCCGGCAGCGGGTCGAACAGCAGTCCGTTGCGATCGGCGTCGACCGCCGAGTTGATGACCGTCATCGGCGTGCCGGTCATGAAGCGCGAGGCGCCGCTCAACGTCAGGCCGTGTGTCCCCGGAATCTCGACGCGGCCGCTGATCACGAGGTTCTGACGGCGGTCGGCGTTGAGCGGCCCGAAGTTCAGATCCAGATGAGGATCGCCGAGGACCTGATAGTTGTCCTGGTGCGTCTGGTCGGCCTCCGCATTGCCGCGCGCGTACCCGAGCGCGTAGGAGACGCGCGCCGCCCAGTTGTTGCTGTAGCGCTTCTCGACTGAGACGTTCACGCCGTCGAATTGCGACGATCCGGCGTTGGTGCGCTTGAGCACCTGGTTCGCGAACGGCGAGATCCCCAGCTGCTGCGCGAGGCCCTCGAGGTCGTTGTAGACGATGCGGCCCGTGCGGCTCGTATCGACGCGGAGCCCGGGGTTGAGATCGAACGTGATCAGCTGATCGCGGTTCCAGCTGTGAATGTAGTCCACCGTCGCAGCCATCGTCGCAGCGAGCTGGCGCTCGTAGCCGAGCGAAATCTGATGCGTGTTCGGCACGACGCGATCCGGACTGTCGATGAACACGATGCCGGTGTTCCGGCCGAGCGTTCCCTGCGGGACCAGCGAATTGAGCAGCGTCCGGTTGACGACCGGCCCGTTGACGAGCATCGGATCGGTCGGCAGCAGGCCGCGGCTCGGGCCTGGATCGGCGGAGCTGGTCGGGAACGGGGCGGTGAACGACGAGCTGTACACCCCCTGCGACACGAACGGCGTCGTCGTCTGGAGCGTGACCTTTCTTCGTCGAGCCGGCGGGCGTCCAGGTGACGCCGAGGCGCGGCGCGAAGTTGTTCCGGTCGGTGGCGTGGCCGCCGGACGAGAACAGCGGGTTGAACGCGTTGGTGATCGGCGTGATCTCGAGGTCGTAGCGCACGCCGAGGTTCAGCGTGACGTTGTCGCGCCGCCATTTGTCCTGCACGAACAGCACCGCGACGTCGGTCGGCATCAGGATGTCGCTCGCCGCGGGGACGCGGATGAAGAGGCGCTCGGGATACGTGGACGGATCCGCCCGGTTGAACGACTTGTCGGTCGCGAACGAGAAGCGGCCGTTCATGTCGGTCTGATCGGGCAGCTCGATCGTGGTGTAGATCAACTGGCCGCCGAACTTCAGGTCGTTGTTGCCGCCGGCGAACTTCGGCACGAACCACGAATAGGCCTCGCTCACTTCGTACGCGTTGTCGATGCGGAACAGCGCGCCGTTGTTCGGGCCGTCGAACCATCCCGACAGCATCTGGAGCGTCGGCGCGAGGTTGACGCCGGGAACGCCGTCCTGGATCTCCGGCGCCGTGAAGCCGTTCTTCTCGTGCGTGTAGCCGACGCGCAGCTCGTTGACGCGTGTGTTGCCGAGCACCAGATTCCATTTGCCCCCGGTCGTGCGATCGATGTCGAATTCCTGATCGAGTCCGGCGGGCGTCTCGGTTCGTGCCAGACGCTTGTAGGTCGGCGAGTATTCGACAAGGTACCGGAATGTCCACGTGTTGTTCGGGTTGATCTGGTGGTCGAAGCGCCCCATGTGGTTGAAGAGATGCATGCTCTGCGTGTTCGAGTAGTTCAGCTCCGGCCGGTTGACGAAGACGGCGCTGCGCCCTTCGTCGTAGATGATGCGGTCGAGGCTATAGAAGAAGTGCGCCTTGTTCTTGATGACGGGCCCGCCGATCGTGCCGCCCCAGTCCTTCTGCGCCGTCTGCGGCTTGTCGAGATTGCGCTGCGCGACGAAGAAATCCTTTGCGGCGAGCGGCGTGCCGCTGTAGCTGTCGAACAGCGAGCCGTGGAACGCATTGGTCCCCTGCTTGGTGACGACGTTGACGACGGCGCCGGCGGTGCGGCCGAACTCGGCGTCGTACTGGTTCGTCAGCACCTGGAATTCCTGCACCGCCTCGATCGCGGGACGCACCTGGCTGCCGCACGACGACCCGAGATAGTCGTCGTTGTTGCCGCCGCCGTCGATCGAGAAATTTCCGCTCCGGTTGCTTCCTCCACCGACGATCAACGACTCACAGGAGAATGAAGCCGTGGACGAGGCGACCTGAATGCCCGGCGTCAGGCCGACGGCGTACATCCAGTCCTTGTTCATGATCGGCAGCGCGCCGAGCTCGGCCTGGCCGATGTTGGCGCCGATCTGCTTCGACGTGATGTCGACGAGCGGCGCCTCGCCCGTGACGGTGACGCTTTCCTCGAGCGCGCCGACGGCGAGCGTGATGTCGAGCCACGAAGTACGAGCCGTCGCTGTTGCTGACGACCTGGCGAAAGACGCCGCTGCCCTGATGGGTGATGACCACGGTCACGCCTGGCAGCGCGCCACCCGACTCGTCGACGACGCGTCCTTGCACGGCGGAGGCTTGACCCTGGGCGGCGGCTAGATTTGCTGGCAGAACGAGAAATACGGCGAGGGCAGCGATGGCGAGCCTGCGCATCATTCACCTCCACAAAGCGAGGGGACGGGCGACCCGAGCGACGCAGATGGCTGGTGATACCCCGATGTATAAGGAAAGTCAATTGGCAGGACGCGCCGAATCGCGCATCTCGCACGGAATTCCGGGTGTTCTTCAATTTTTGAGATCGCCAGCCCGCGCGCTAAGGAAACCGCAAAGACGCGCCCTTTGCGCGATGTTCTGGCGTTGACAACG
>QHWK01000427.1 GCA_003223775.1 Acidobacteriota bacterium | reverse complement strand
TAAGGATGTACTCAGGGACTGCCAGCTTCCCCATGTCGTGTAACAGTGCGGCTGCTTCAATTGCCTTTAGAAGACCGTCATCCTTAACACCTACCTCTTTTGCGAGAGTTGTGGCGGATGACTGAACGCGACGAATGTGGCCATGCGTGACCTGATCTTTAGCGTCGATTGCCATCGCAAGCGTTTCGATTGTGGAGAGATACAGGCGATTGATTTGCTCGACATGTCGATCAGCATCTTCCACGCGGCCCATCGTCGTCTTGAAAGTAAAGTACAACACCAGCAATAGTGGAATAATTACGCCGACGTAACCGATGTCGATCGTTCTGTTGTAGCCGACCAATAGAAATGCTACTGATGCGCCGCCGAAGTAATTCAACGAGAGCCAGAGGAAGCTTCTGACCCAGACCTTAATCGGGTCCAGTCGGCGTTCAAGAGCGATGACGAACGTAATTAGCCAGCTGTTAAGCAGGAAGTAGGTAAGCGCAAACAACACCAGCGCCGGTAAAATTGCATTAAGCGGCGACGGTTCTTTTACGAGTGGCGCAATGTTCGCTGTGTAAAAGAACAGATATGAGGAGCACCAAACCGAGACGGCCGGCGCGGACAGGTTGAATAGCGCGCGATGTGGTTCGTCGTGGCGCTTTGAAATCCAGAACGAGATTACCAGGGCATCGAGTACAACGATAACGGTTCCTGCTGCAGGTCCGTACAGCAGGACAGCCGTAAACGTAAACGTCTCAGAGGTTGAGATCGACGCGTACGACGTAGGTAGTTTGACAGTTGCAGAGCCGCTGATGAGGGTAAGCGCCGCCAGGATGAACCACTGGCGGCCTATCGGCTCAACGATTAGCTGATGAAGAGAGACAGCAAAAACGGAGCAACCGGCGAGGATGACTACCCAGAAGTAGATCCGGCCACCGGTTGTAAAGCGCTCACGGGACACCATTAGCGTCCCAATTTATCGGTTGAATCAGTCCCAAACAATAATCGACTTCGTGTCGCCGTTTGCGCCCCATACGATCGTGTCCCCGGAAGCTCCCCAAACAATCGTGTCGCCTGAGGCACTCGAAACCAGCGCGTTGCTGAAGGACGTTCCCCACACGATGGTGTCGCCAAAGTCGGTTCCCCAGATGATCGTGTCGCCGTTGCCACTACCCCAGACGATCGTGTCGCCTGACGAACCCCAAACGATGGTCGAACCGGATGCCCCTCGCGTACCCCACACAATCGTCGCAGCTGACGTATCTGTTGTTGTCGAGCCCCAAACGATTGTCGCGTTCCGGATCCAATAGTCGGAGCGTTCGGTGACTCTAATGCTGATATCACCAGACGCATTCAAAATGGCCGAACCACCGATTAGCGACGCAAATGCTAAGCACCCAGCAGTCGAATTGATCGCCGTCGACTTGGCCGGGCCACGAAATTGAACAGCCGCAGTGATATTGGCGGATCCCGCTCCCGCCCCAAGCAGACCTACATTCCGAACAAACGTGCTCGTGACCTGGAGGATCGCCTTCGCTTCCGCGGGCTTCAGCCGTTCATGCTCATCCACCAGCAGCGCGACCGCTCCGCTGATGACGCCGGCTGCCATGCTCGTCCCCGACAGCTGCATCGCCGCCGTCAGACCGCCGCCGCTGATGTGGTGGTCGGCGTACTTCGTCGCCAGCAGCGAGTCGCCCGCCTCGGCCGACACGATGTGGCTGCCAGGCGCCGCGAGATCCGGCTTGACGATCAGGTCGTAGCGCGTCGGGCCCTTCGAGCTGTACGCCGCGACGGTGTCGTCCGATCGGTCCGCGGTGGCGTGCGTCGCCACGACGGTGATGCCCGCGCGCACGGCGCGCTCGACCGCCTCGCACAGCGGATCGTCGCGATACGGCTGCAGCACCGGCGCCCCGAGCGACAGATTGATCACGCGGACGTTGAATTCGCGGCGGTGCTCCACGGTCCAGTCGATCGCCTCGATCACGTCGCTCATGTCGCCGCTGCCGTCGTCGCCCAGCACGCGCAGGTTGAGGAGCGACGCGCCCGGCGCGATCCCGCGGTAGCCCGATTCGATCGCCCCTTCGCCGGCGATGTTCGCCGCAACGTGCGTCCCGTGGCCGTAGTGATCCGTCGGATCATCGTGCCCCGTGAAATCCTTCGAGAAGATGACGCGCTTGCCGAACGCCTTGTGCGAGGTGTCGATCCCCGAGTCGATCACCGCGACGGTCACGCCGCGGCCGGTCACGCCCGGCACGCCGTCCGATCCGGCCCACGCCTGGTTGGCGCCGACGGCCTCGACCGTTGCCGCCTCCACTGACGACTTGATCCGGATGTCTCCCGACAAATGATCGACGCCGCCATCGTCGCGCAGCGCGGCCAGCTGGCCGGCGTTCACGAGCAGCACGGCGCCGCTCGTCATGTAGCGCCCGACCACGAGGTTGTAGCGCGCCGCGAGCGCGTCGACCTCGTCGCGGCTCCCGTGGACGATGACGCGAATCGCCTGCGATCCCGCGTTGAGGTGATCGGCCAGGTCGGCGCTCAGACGCGCCTTGCGGCCGGCGGCCGCAAACACGTCCGCAGAAACAGCGAGGAGGCAGCACGCCACGAGGGCGCCGCAGAGTGCGCCGCTCAAGCGGCGCGCGGCGAAGAGGCGTGATGCGAATTTACGAGTTTCCATTTTGTCGCTCCAACGACGGCATCGAGTTGTGTACAAACTGTCTAACGGGCGCCGGGGGACGCCTGTGGGCCGACCGACTCGATCAGCACGCGCTGCGATCCGCCAAGGGTGCGGATCGTCTGCAGGCGGCCGTCGCGAATCCGGTTGTAAATCGTTCGACGCGAAACGCCGAGAAGCTGGGCCGCGTGGTCCAGCGAGACGCTTCGGCCGATACGAGGTTCGGGATAGGCAGCCGACATGCTCTGTAGAATCTCCATCTCTGCTCCTCCGGATGCCGTCTATAAAGGCACGCGCGGTGCCACAGCGCGCGCCGTACGCAGCACGGACCTGTAAGTTGTTACGGGACCAATGGTTGGGCTAGTAGCGGGGCCTTCGTTGAAATGAGCCGCCGGCAGGGCGCTTGGCTAAGAATCTAGCCGCGGTTGAGGGAAGGTCGAAGGAAATATAGGCTTTTGCACGCGAAATCTAGCTCTACGACTTTCGGGGCATTCAGATTTTGTCGGCCAATATTCTGGCCGCCGAGTCAGCTTTCCACCAGACTCGTACGACACCGCGCCGCCCACGCCCTCGTCGCCGCTCTCCTTCTTCTCTGCGCCGGCGTCGCCTGCCGCTCCACGTCCACGTCGGAATCGACGCCGGCCAAGACACAGGCGATCACGCGCGGCGGCGAGCTGCTGGCGTCGGTTCGCAGCGAACCCCAGAGCTTCAACCGGCACGCGGCGCGCGACAGCACGACGAACCTGCTCACGATGCTCACGCAGGCCCGGCTGATCCGCGTCAACCAGGCGACCCAGGCCGTCGAGCCGATGCTCGCCGAGTCCTGGACTACTTCCGACGACGGCCTCAACGTGACGCTGGCGCTGCGGCGCGGCGTGGCGTTCTCGGACGGCCAGCCCTTCACCGCCGCCGACGTCGTCTTCTCGTTCGCCGCCGCCTACGATCCCAAGAGCGGCAGCCTTCTCTCGGACTCGGTCATGGCCGGCGGGAAGAAGCTTCAGGTGGAGGCGCCCGACGATCACACCGTGGTGATCACGTTTCCCGCGCCGTTCGCGCCGGGGATCCGAATCCTCGACGCGCTGCCCATCCTGCCGCGCCACAAGCTCGAAGCGGCGCTGAAGGCGGGCACGTTCCGGCAGGCCTGGGGGTTGACGACGCCGCTCGGCGATCTCGCCGGGCTCGGCCCGTTCGTCGTCAGCGGCTACCAGCCGGGGCAGCGTCTCACCTTTTCGCGCAACGAGCGGTACTTCGACAAGGCCGCGGACGGCACGCGGCTGCCGTACCTCGATCGGATCGTCATCGACATCATTCCGGATCAGAGCGCGGAGCTTTTGCGGCTCGAGTCGGGACAGCTCGACATGTTGACGAGCGAGATTTCGCCCGACGCGTACGCGGCGCTGAAGCGCGCCGCCGATCAGGGGCGCGTGAAGCTGCTGGATCTCGGCGTCTCGCGCAACGCCGAAGGCCTGTGGTTCAACCTGAAGCCGGGTGTGTTCGCCGGCGATCCGCGCGCCGCGTGGCTGCAGCGCGACGAGCTGCGCCGCGCCATCTCGCTCGCCGTCGATCGACAGGCGTTCGCCGACACGGTCTTTCTCGGCGCGGGCGTGCCGGTGTACGGGCCGGAGACGCCGGCGAACAAGCGCTGGTATTGGGAGGGTCTTCCGCAGACGCCGCACGATCCGGCCGCCGCGAAGCAGTTGCTCGCGGGGATCGGGCTCACGGATCGCGACGGCAACGGCACGCTCGAGGACGCGGCAGGGCGTCCGGCGCGCTTCACGCTGCTGACGCAGAAAGGACGGCCGAGCCTCGAGCGCGGCGCAGTCGTGATCGGCGAGGAGCTGAAAAAGCTCGGCGTCGCCGTCGACGTCGTCACGCTCGATTCGTCGCAGGTCGTGCAGCGGTTCCTGAGCGGGCAGTACGACGCGGTGTACTTCAACGCCACGAAAAGCGACCTCGATCCCGGCACGAACCCTGATTTCTGGTTCAGCTCCGGCAGCGCGCATCCGTGGAACGTCGAGCAGAAAACGCCGGCCACGGAGTGGGAGCGGCAGATCGACGCGCTGATGACGAAGCAGATCGCGGCGCGCGACGAGGCCGAGCGGAAGCGGCTGTACGACGAGATCCAGAAGATCTTCTACGAGCATCAACCGATCGTCTACTTCGTCGCGCCGCGCATCTACGCCGCGTCGTCCGCGCGCGTGCTCAACGTGACGCCGAGCGACGCGCGCCCGCAGCTGCTCTGGCGGCCCGAGGCGGTCGCCGTCGTCCATTGACGCGATATCTCGTCCGCCGCCTCGCCTTCGCCCTCGTGCTCGTGGCGGCGGTGTCGTCGGCGTCCTTCCTGCTCGCGCGGCTCGCGCCGGGCGACTTCGTCACCGAAACGCTGGGCACGCAGGCGAGCCGCGACGAAATCGCGCGCGAGCGGGCGCGCTTCGGCCTCGATCGATCGATTGCCGCGCACTATCGCGACTGGGCGGCCGCGGCGCTGCGCCTCGACTTCGGCCCATCGATGCTCTACGGCCGGCCGGTCCGCGATCTCATCCCGGAGCGCGCGGCCAACACGGCGCTGCTCGCGTTCAGCGCGCTCGTGTTCGCGACGGCCGTCGGTCTTCCGCTCGGGATCGTCACGGGCAGCCGCCGCGGCGGCGCGCTCGCCGCAGCCGTGCGCGGCGCGTCGATCGTGCTCCTGTCGATGCCGCCGCTCCTCACCTCGCTGCTGCTCGTGTTCGTCGCGGCACGCACCGGGTGGCTGCCGATCGCCGGGATGCGATCGTCGACGGTGCCGCCGGGCGGAGCCGCGCTCGATCTGCTGCGGCATCTGATCGTGCCGGCGCTCGCGATCGGCCTCCCGCTCGCCGCCGCGCTCGAGCGGCTCCAGGCGCAGTCGATGAGCGAAGTCGTCGACGCGCCGTTCGTCCTCGCGGCGCTCGCGCGCGGCGTGCCGCGGCGGCGCGTGCTC
>QHWK01000426.1 GCA_003223775.1 Acidobacteriota bacterium | reverse complement strand
CGTCTTCGAATCGCAGACGCCGGCGATGTGCTTGTCCGGATGCAGCACGACGGCCGCCGCAACGACGGGGCCCGCGAGACAGCCGCGGCCGACTTCGTCGACGCCCGCGACGTGCACGAACCCGACGCGGCGCAGCGCGTTCTCGAGCGTGCGCATCGCAGGGACTCGGGTCACAAAGTTAAAAGGAAAAAGTTAGAAGGTAAAAGTTGAAGAGAGAAACGTGCTTCGCTTTCGATCTTCGACTTTCACCTGCTCTCGCTTCCACGTTCGACTTGCCTCGGGACTTTTAACTTTTACCTTTTAACTTTTAACTTTTAACTTTGCTTGCCGGTGTCCTTCATCCTCGCCGCCTTGCCCTTCAGATCGCGGAGGTAGTACAGCTTCGCGCGGCGGACTTTCGCGGACCGCGTGACCTCCACTTTCTGAATCGTCGGCGAGTGCAGCGGGAAGATGCGCTCGACGCCCTGCCCGAACGACACCTTGCGCACCGTGAACGACGCGCGCGTGCCGCCGCGATGCAGCCCGATCACGACGCCCTCGAAGATCTGGATGCGCTCCTTGTCGCCTTCGCGGACCTTCACGTGCACGCGGACGGTGTCGCCCGCCTTGATCGCCGGCCGCTCGGCCAGTTGCGTTTTTTCCACCAGCTCAATCGCGCCCATCTCTCGCTCCTTTAAGCTCACGTAGCAGCGCGGCTTCCTCTTCGTCGAGCACCGCGCCGTCCAGCAGATCGGGACGCCGCGTCAGCGTGCGGCTCAACGCCTCGCGCTTGCGCCAGCGGCGAATCTCCGCGTGGTTGCCCGACAGCAGCACGTCGGGCACCTTCAGCGGCCGTTCGGCGGCGCCGGCGATCTCCGGCGGCCGCGTGTACTGCGGGAAGTCGAGCAGCCCGCGGCTGAACGAATCCTCCGCCACCGACTGCTCGTCGCCGACGACGCCCGGCACGAACCGCGCGATCGCGTCGAGCATCACGAGCGCCGGCAGCTCGCCTCCCGTGAGCACGTAGTCGCCGATCGACAGCTCTTCGGTGACCCGCTCGCGCACGCGATCGTCGAATCCTTCATAGCGCCCGCACAACAGCACGACGTGCTCCGCGCCACTCAAGCGCTGGGCGACCGCCTGCGTGAAGCGCGCGCCCTGCGGCGACGTCAGGATCACGGTGAGCGGCCGCCCGCGCTCGGCTTCGATCGCATCGAGCGCGCGGAAGATCGGGTCCGGCTTCAGCACCATTCCCGGTCCGCCGCCGTACGGCTCGTCGTCCACGACGCGGTGGCGATCCGTCGTGAAGTCGCGCAGATCGCGTACCTTCACGTCGAGCGTCCCTCGCTCGATCGCGCGGCCGATGATCCCCGCGGCCAGCGGCTGCTCGATCATCGCCGGGAAAATCGTGACGATGTCCAGCGTCATCCACGCCTCGCGTTCGCGTCGATCAGTCCGTCCGGCGGATCGATCACGATCCGCTTCGACGCCGGATCGATCGTCGTGCAGATTTCCGCGGCGAGCGGAATCAGCACCTCGCCGTCCGGCCCCTCCACGACGAGCCGGCTGCCGCTCATCGTCCCTTCCACGTCGCTGACGATGCCGATCGTCTCGCCGCGCGTCGTCGCGACGCGGCAGCCGATCAGATCGTGCCGGTAGAACACGCCGTCGGGCAGCGCCGCGAGCCGATCGACCGGCACGCGCAGCTCGTGGCCCGCCAGCGCCTCGGCGTCGTTCATCGTCTCGACGCCGCGCAGCCCGATCACCGGCCGCTCCCCCTGAAAGCGCACCGTCGTGATCGTCAGCGGCTCCACGCGGCCCGCGCGCTCCACGAAGAGCTCGGCGCCCGGTTGAAACCGCTCCTCGGGGAAGTCGGTCTCGAGATTCACGATCACCTGCCCGCGGATGCCGTGCGCGCGCGCGATCCGTCCGACCAGCGCCATCTCGTGCCAAAAACCCGTATTGCGGATTGCGGACTGCGGATTGCGGGCCATTGCGGATTCAATGCGCAATAAATCCGCAATCCACAACCCGCAATCCACAATCAATCCGCAATCCGCAATCCGCAATCCGCATTGCTCATCGTCCCTCGCGAATCTCCAGCGTGACCTGCTTGCCTTCCTTCTCGCCCGCCGTCGACGCGAGGGTGCGCAGCGCCGCCGCCGTCCGCCCCTGGCGCCCAATCACCTTCGCGATGTCCTGCGGCGAGACGTACAGCTCGACCAGCGTCACCTGCTTGTGCTGCGACTCGACGACGCGGACGTCGTCAGGCCGGTCGGCGAGCGCCTTCGCGAGCACCTCGACGACGGCGCGCACGCCGCGTGCGGCCGTCGTGCTCATTTGGCCTCGGCCGGCGCCGGCGCCGCGGGCGCCGGCGTCAGGTGACGGGCGATCAGCGTCCGCACCGAATCCGACGGCTGCGCGCCCTTCTTGATCCAGTAGTCCACGCGCTCCTTGTCGACCTTCACGACGGCCGGCTTGCTGCGCGGGTTGTAGTTGCCGAGGATTTCGACGAACGAGCTGTCGCGCGCGGCGCGCGAATCGGTGACGACGACGCGGAAGAACGGGCGCTTCTTGGATCCGGCGCGGCGCAAACGAATGACGACCATCGGAACGCTCCTGAACGACCTTCGGGGCTCGACGCCCGAACGTCGGTTACGCTGACGCCCGGCAGCCCTAAAGGACTGCGCTACCGGGACCGCGTGCATGCGCACGGCGGCAGCGCAGGCCTTCAGGCCTGCCCGTTTCGAGCACCGCGGGATTCACCCGCGGTTGCGCAGCATCTGCATCGCCTGGCGGCGCGCTTTCCTGCCGCCGCCAGCCATCCCGGCCATCCCGCCGAGCTGCTTGAGCATCTTCTGCATCTGCACGAACTGCTTCAGCAGACGATTGACTTCTTCCACCGACGTGCCGCTGCCGCGCGCGATCCGCTTGCGGCGGCTGCCGTTGATGATGTGGTGCTTCCGCCGCTCCTCAGGCGTCATCGAGTTGATGATCGCCTCGACGCGGTTGATCTGCGTGTCGTCCGGCTTGTTCTCCGCGAGCGCCTTCAGGTTGCCCATGCCGGGCAGCATCCCGATGATCTGCTCGAGCGGCCCCATCTTCCGGATCGTCTTCAGCTGATCGCGAAAATCCTCGAGCGTGAAATCGTTCGCGCGGAGCTTCTCCTCGAGCTTCTCCGCGTCCTCGACGTCGATCGCCGCTTCGGCGCGCTCGATGAGCGAGAGCACGTCGCCCATGCCGAGCACGCGCGACACGACGCGCTCGGGATGAAACGGCTCGAGATCG
>QHWK01000425.1 GCA_003223775.1 Acidobacteriota bacterium | reverse complement strand
GCGTGCGACCGGCCCGCGACGCGGGCCGAGGCGACGGAAAAAGCCGGCGCAATCACAAACCCTGAATGACGACGGTTTGTGTTGCGGCGGCTTTTTTCGTCGCCACGACGGCTGGCTCCGCCAGCCGTCGGTCGCACGCGCGCGTCTTTCGTGTCCCCGCGTCCTCGTGAGACAGCGTTCTTCTCTGTGAGCTCTGTGTGCTCTGTGGTTGCTCGTCGTGAGTCGCGAATGCAGCGTGACGATCGCGCAGCTTGACGCGTGGCGATCTGGGCTATCGTGTTCTTTCTGTGCTGCGCCGCCGTGCTCTCCGTGATTGCGCGTGTCTGGCGGCGATTGCCGCCGCGGCGCTCGGGCTCTGGCCGGCGCGCGATATACGGGCGCAGAGCAAGCCGAACGTCCTGCTCGTCACGCTCGACACGACGCGCGCGGATCGCATGGGATTCCTCGGCTCCGCGCGCGGGCTGACGCCGGCGCTCGACGCCTTCGCGCGCGAATCCATCGTCTTCACGAACGCCTTCGCGCAGGCGCCGATCACGACGGTCTCGCACGCGACGATCCTCACCGGCACCTATCCGCCGTTTCACCGCGTGACGGACTTCGGTGCGCCGCTCGCCGCGGCCGTCCCCTACCTGCCGGACGTGCTGCGGCAGGCGGGATACCGCACGGCGGCGTTCGTCGGATCGCTCGTGCTCGATCCGCGCAGCGGGACCGCGCCCGGGTTCGATCGCGGCTTCGATCGCTACGACGCCGGCTTCCAAATCCGGCGGCCCGGCGAGGATCGCTACCATACCGTCGAGCGCCGCGGAGACGAAGTCGTGGCGCGCGCGCTCGCGTGGATCGGCGATGCCGGCCCGGCGCCGTGGTTCGCCTGGGTTCACTTGTACGATGCACACGATCCCTACGATCCTCCGCCGGATCTGAAGAGCCGGTTCGCGGCCGCGCCGTACGACGGCGAGATCGTCGGCGTCGATCGTGTCGTGGGCCGGCTGCTTGGCGGCGTCCAGCCGACGACACTCGTCGCGGTAGCCGCGGATCACGGCGAAGCCCTCGGCGATCACGGCGAGGACACGCACGGCGTCTTCCTGTACGACGCCGTGCTGCACGTGCCGCTGCTTTTGCGCGTGCCGGGCGCGCGCGGCGCGCGCGTCCCCGCGCGCGTTCGGCTCGCCGATCTCGCGCCGACGCTCCTCGCCGCCGCCGGCGTCAACGCGCCCTCGTCGATGCAGGGCGAATCGATGCTCCCGCTCGCGCAAGGCCGCGACGCGCGCGACCGTCCGGCGTATTCCGAAACCGGCTATCCGCGACAGGCGTTCGGCTGGTCGCCGCTCGTCGCCTGGCGCGCGGATCGCTTTCTGCTGGTTCGCGCGCCGCGGCCCGAGCTGTACGATGTGGCCGCCGACGCCGGCGCCGCGCGGAACCTCGCCGACGCGCGGGGCCGCGTCGTGCAGGGCATGCTCGCCGAGCTCGACGAGTTCAGACGGCGAGTGAGCGGCGGCGAGGCGGCGGTGGCGAAGCCGGCAGTCGATCCGGATCTTGCGCAGCGGCTCGCGGCGCTCGGCTACGTGAGCGGATCGGGAAGTGGAACGCCCGCTTCGGCCGGCGTCGATCCCAAAGATCGCATCGCCGTCGCCAACGCTCTCCACACGACACTCGTCGCGGTAGCCGCGGATCACGGCGAAGCCCTCGGCGATCACGGCGAGGACACGCACGGCGTCTTCCTGTACGACGCCGTGCTGCACGTGCCGCTGCTTTTGCGCGTGCCGGGCGCGCGCGGCGCGCGCGTCCCCGCGCGCGTTCGGCTCGCCGATCTCGCGCCGACGCTCCTCGCCGCCGCCGGCGTCAACGCGCCCTCGTCGATGCAGGGCGAATCGATGCTCCCGCTCGCGCAAGGCCGCGACGCGCGCGACCGTCCGGCGTATTCCGAAACCGGCTATCCGCGACAGGCGTTCGGCTGGTCGCCGCTCGTCGCCTGGCGCGCGGATCGCTTTCTGCTGGTTCGCGCGCCGCGGCCCGAGCTGTACGATGTGGCCGCCGACGCCGGCGCCGCGCGGAACCTCGCCGACGCGCGGGGCCGCGTCGTGCAGGGCATGCTCGCCGAGCTCGACGAGTTCAGACGGCGAGTGAGCGGCGGCGAGGCGGCGGTGGCGAAGCCGGCAGTCGATCCGGATCTTGCGCAGCGGCTCGCGGCGCTCGGCTACGTGAGCGGATCGGGAAGTGGAACGCCCGCTTCGGCCGGCGTCGATCCCAAAGATCGCATCGCCGTCGCCAACGCTCTCCACACCGCGGTCGTCGCGGTGGAAGACGGCGCGTTCCAGAAGGCGATTCCGCTGCTCGAGCGGGTGACGGCGTCGGAGCCGGGCATCCCGCTCGCGCAGCTGGAGCTCGGCGTCGCGTACGCCCGGCAGCGGCAGTACGCGCGCGCGGCGCCGACGCTCGCGAAAGCGGTCGCGCTGCAGCCCGAGAACATGTTCGCGCACTACGAGCTGGCGGTCGCGCTGTACGAGACCGGCGATCTCCGGCGCGCGGCGCAGGAGTTCGAGCTGGTCGCCTCGCAGATGCCCCGCTGGGCGGATGCGCGCTACTCGCTCGGATCCGTGTACGCGCGCATCGATCGCGTGCCCGACGCGGTCCGCGAGCTCCGGGCCGCGCTCGATCTGGAGGCGCGCCACTTTCGCGGCAATCTCCTGCTCGGCCGCATTCTCACGCTCCAGGGTCAGGCCGCCGCGGCGCTTCCGTACCTTCGCACGGCGACGGAGATCGACCCGGCATCGAGCGAAGCGCATGCGTTTCTCGCCGACGCGTACGAGAAAGCCGGCAACGCGGCGGACGCCGCGAAAGAGCGGCAGCGGGCGAAGAACCTGCCCAAGCCGCGCTGACCGCTGGCGGCTACTTGTCGCCGGCCTCGACCGGATCGATGGACGACGGCCGACGCGAGCGGCGCTGCCACGCCCAGCCGACGGCCGTCACGGCGGCGACGCCGACGGCGCCGCGCCGCAGCCAGCGCGCCACGCCGGAGGGCCCCGCTGGCGCCGGAGACAGCAGCTCTCGATACGTGTTCACCGTGTCGGGCGGTGTTGGCGGCCTGGGGCGCCGGCGCCGTTCGGGCGCCGGAATCCAGCGGCTGATGAACGCGAAGGTTTCCGAGCCGCAGACCGGGCACATCTGCGCGTCGTGAACCTCCTCGCAGTCCATGCACAGGCGCGCGACGTGGAGCTGCATGATCAGTCGACGAACTCCGACTGCGGGCGGCTCGCCTCGCCGGTCGCGTCGATCCTGAGCGGCGGCGGCTCGTAGCCGACGAGATACTCGAACTGCCGGCGGAATTCCCCGAGCGGGATGCCGACGGTGGCGGCGAACTTCGCGAGCTCGTGCGGATCCTCGAAATCGTCGCGGCGCAGACGAATCATGTAGCGGCGCGCGATCGCGTACCGCGTGGAGTGCGTGTCGACGAGCCGGATCCGTGCGCGGCCCGTCTCGGCGTCGATGAGCGACGCGAACGGGATCGGGACGAAATGGCCGCCCTGCATCGAGATCATCGCCGCGTTGCCGCCCGACAGCAGGAACTTCGCGGCGCAGTACCCCAGATCGCGCGTGTACTCCATGTCGAAGGGGATGGGGTCGGCGCACCTCAGCTCGTAGCCGATGTTCTTGGCCACGATCGTCGCCTTCATGCCCAGCTCCTTCAGCCGGACGCCCACCTGCGTCTTGAGGATCTCGCCGATGTTCACGTCGGCGATCCGGAGGTTCCCGTGCGCGTCGTGCTCGACCTCGTGCAGCGACGACAGGTCGTTCGGATCGACGTCGAGGACGACGCCCTCGGCGATCATCGCGACGCCGTCGCGCCGTCCGTAGCTCAATCGCTTGATGATCGCGCCGACCAGGGTGTCGACGATCCGCTTCAGCCGCAGCGGCTTCGGAAACTCCTCGGGGATGAGCGTGAGCGTCGCGCCGGCGGCCTTGCCGATCCCGAGCGCGAGGTGGCCGGCCTTGCGTCCCATCGTGATCACGAAATACCAGCGCGAGGTCGTCTTCGCGTCCACCATGAGGTTCTTGACGATCTCGGCGCCGTGGTGGCGCGCCGTCTGAAACCCGAACGTGTCGACCGTGGGCGGCAGATCGAGATCGTTGTCGATCGTCTTCGGCACGTGCACCACGTGAATGCGGCCGGCCGCGCGCTCCTCGACCTTCATCGCCGAGTACGCCGTGTCGTCGCCGCCGATCGTGAGCAGGCCGGTGACGTTCAGTCGCAGCAGCGAGATCACGACGCTCTCGAGGTGCTTCGGATCCGACGTGGGGTTCGCGCGGGAGATCCCGATGTGCGAGCCGCCGCGGAAATGGATGCGGCTGACGCCGTCGATCGTGAGCGGGGTGATGTGCTCGATGTCGCCGCGCATGAGCCCTTCGAATCCATCGCGGACGCCGACCACTTCCATCCCTTCGAGGGCGGCGCGGATCGTCGCGGCGCCGATCACGCTGTTGATGCCGGGCGCCGGCCCACCTCCGACGAGAACCGCGAGCCGTTTGTGACGTTCCACCGCCATGCCATCAGCCATCAGCCATCAGCCATCAGCCATCAGCCATCAGCCATGACGGCTTTGTCCTATTCCATCACAGGTCCG
>QHWK01000424.1 GCA_003223775.1 Acidobacteriota bacterium | reverse complement strand
AATTTCTGTGTCGGCGTCGATTGCTTCCCCGCGCTCTTCGCCTGGCAGGAAGGACTTCCCGGCTTCTCGGGCATGAACCTCGAGCCGAGCCCGAAGGGGCTGCTCGCGGATCTGCCCGGCGGCCATCACGGCCGGCAGATCGGACCGGGCGGAGGGCCGACGGTTCATTTTCCCGACGGCAACGCGACGATCGCGCGGCTCCTCGTGCGCTGGCTGATTCCCGACGCCGTGCCGGGGTCATCGATGTAGGACGTCGGCGCCGCGCACGTCAACTACGCGTCGCTCGATCACGCGGGGCAGACCGCGCGCATTCGCCTCAACAGCACCGTCGTCCACGTGCAGCATCAGGGCGACGTCGGCCGCGCGACGGAAGCCGTGACGAGCTACGTTCGCGGCGGCAAGACGTATCGGGTGCGCTCGCGCGCGGTAGTGATGGCGTGCTGGAACATGTTCATTCCCTATCTGGTGCCCGATCTCCCGGCGGCGCAGAAGGAGGCGCTCGCCTTCGGCGTGAAGGGCCCGCTCGTCTACACGAGCGTGGCGGTGACGAACTGGAAGGCGTTCGAGAAGCTCGGCGTCACCGGCGTCGGCGCGCCGACGATGTATCACACGGGCGTCGATCTGCCGGAGGCGGTCGGGCTCGGCGATCTGCATCATCCGCAGACGCCGGACCAGCCCATCGTGCTGCACATGACGCGGTATCCGATGGCACCGGGCAAGCCGCGCAAGGAGCAGCACCGGATCGGCCGCGCCGATCTCCTGAGCGCGACGTTCGAGACCTTCGAGCGCCACATCCGCGATCAGCTCGCGCGGTCGCTCGGCCCGGGCGGCTTCGATCCCGCGCGCGACATCGTCGCCGTCGCGGTGAACCGCTGGCCGCACGGCTACGCCTACACGTACAACCCGCTCTACGATCCGCTCGAGTGGGTCTACACGTCGACCGACGATCGGCCGTGCGTGAAGGCGCGGCGCCCGTTCGGGCTGATCGCGATCGCGAACTCCGACGCGGCGGCGAGCCCGCACACCGATGCGGCGATGCTCGAAGCGCATCGGGCGGTGCAGGAAGTGCTGCAACGCCGGGCGATGACGTTGCTGTAAAGAGATCCGCAGGGCAGGAAGGCAGGAGGGCAGAACGGCAGGAATTCAGGGCAGAAAGTGTGGAGGGTGGGAATGACGACGGCGGAAGGCTGGAAGCCGGAACGGCGAAGGCCGAAAGGCGTCCCTCCCACCTTCTGCCTTCGTCATTCCATCCATCCTGCCTTCCAACCTTGAATTCCTGCCTTGCTGCCTTTCTGCCGTCCTGCCCTGCAAGGATCAGTTGACAGCGTTCGATCCCCCGGCGTAAAGTTCGCCGATTCCATATTTTATGTAACGTTGCTGTCCTCTTCGATCCCGAAGTCACCACGGTTGTCTGGGAACGCGCTTCAAGGGAGGGACACAGCATGCGGCGACGCGTGATAAGGCACGGCCTGTTGGTGTTGCTGCTGGCGGCGATCGCGGCGCCAGCGCTCGCGCAGCGCACGACGGGCGAGATCGTCGGGACGGTCACCGACGAATCGGGCGCCGTTCTTCCGGGCGTCACGATCACCATTCGCGGGTCGGGCGTGCCGGGCGCGCCTACCGTTGTCAGCAGTGAAACCGGCGCGTACCGGTTTCCCGCGCTGCCTCCCGGCGATTACACGCTCGAGTTCACGCTGCAGGGCTTCGGGACGCTTCGACGCGAGAACATCCCGGTCGGCGTCGGTGCGGTCGTCGAACTGAAGGCCTTGCTGAAGGTGAGCACGCTCAGCGAGACGGTAACGGTGACCGGCGAATCGCCGGTCGTCAACCTCGCCTCGACGACCGTCAGCACCAACTACAACCAGGAGTGGGTGGCGTCGGCGCCCATCCGGCATTTCTCGTTCTTCGATCTGGTCAACTCGGCGCCCGGCGTGAGCGCGACGTCCACCGTCGGATCGTCCACGAGCGCGACGACGCTCGGGAGCACGACGAACGACAACGTGTACGCGATCGACGGCACCGATCTCTCCGCGCCCACGGGCGGGACCGCGTGGCCGTGGCCGAACGCGGACGCGATCCAGGAGATCGAAGTGCTGCAGCTCGGCGCGTCGGCCGAGTACGGCAACGTCATGGGCGCCGTCTTCAACGTCGTCACGCGCCAGGGCGGCAACGCCTTTCACGGCGACGGGACGTACTACGGCCAGACGCAGGGGCTGACCAGCCGCAACACGACGGTGGCGCAGGAATGCGCCGGCGTCGACGACTGTCCGTCCGCCGGCCTCCCGTACAACCGCGCCCAGTGGCGCGACACGACCTGGCAGATCTCCGGCCCGATTGTGCGCGACAAATTCTGGTTCTTCGGATCGTTCGAGTACCAGAACGACTACGACTCGCAGCCGGGCACCGATCCGGCCTTTCCGGCCAAGTCGACGTCGAGGCGCGTGTTCTACAAGTTCAACTACAACATCAGCGACAACCACCGGCTGATGCACGGCTACCACAACGACTACTGGAGCTTCCCCGGCGTGCCGTCTGCGGTAACGGCGCCGAGCACCGTGAACATCGGGCACGGCGACAACCCGACCCCGAACCTCGTCTACACCGGCGTCCTGTCGTCGAAGACGTTCGTCGAGGCGCGCCTCGCCGGATACTACGGTAAGGACTCGACCGATCCGCTGATCGAAGGCCAGCCGCGCGTCCAGCCCCGCATCATCAACAACGACACGGGGCAGATCACAGGCGGTATCTCTTCGTGGGGCGACGCGAAGACGTGGCGGACCGGGGCGAGCGCCAAGGTGTCGCACCTCGCCGACCGCTTCCTCGGCGGCAGCCACGACGTGAAGCTCGGCGTGCAGTACACCGGAGGCGGACGCGACGCGATCCTCGGCGTGAACGACTACTTGTATATCGTCGGCGGCAAGCAGTCGTACGGCTACACGCGGCTGCCGTATCACACCGGCGGCCTCATCCGGGGCCTCGGCTTCTACGCCGACGACACGTATCGTCTGGGCAACGTGGTCACGTTCAATCTGGGCCTGCGCTACGACCACAGCCAGGCGAAGTATCCGTCGTTCCCCGTTCTCGACGCGTCGGCGAACCCGACCGGTACCGTCTCGCCGGGCAACGACGATGTCTATCACTGGAACGTGGTGTCGCCGCGCGCCGGCGCGACGTGGAAGGTGAACAGCTCCGGCAAGACCGTCGTCAAGGGCTACTACGGGCTGCTGTACCGCGGGATCTTCCTCAACGACTTCACGGCCGCGATTCCGTCGGTGACGCCGAAGTTCATCTTCGACGTCACGCCGTCCGGCGGACGGACGAACTTTTCGGTCGTCAGCAGTAACGCAAACCTGGCGATCGATCACGGCTACAACGATCCGTACTCGCACGAGGCGATCTTCCAGATCGAGCAGGAGCTCGCGAACAACCTCGGCCTGCAGGTGAACTACGTCTACAAGCGAGGCTACGACTATCCGGGCTGGCAGGACATCGGCGGGCAATACGGGCAGGTGCCGTACATCGACAATCAGGGCGTGGAGGCGAGCGGCAAGACCGTATCAGTGTTCAGGCTGCTCACGCCGTTCAACCGGAGCGTGTTCCAGATGACGAACGTCGCCGGGCTGTACAGCCGGTACAACGGCGTCACCATCACGGGCACGAAGCGGATGTCGAACAACTGGCAGGGGACGCTGTCGCTGGTGCTCTCGAAGTCGGAAGGGCGCGAGCCGTCGAGCATCCTCGGTCCGGCGTCGGCGCAGACCGGGACGTCGGGCACGTTCGGGACGATCGGCCGCGGCGGCACCAACGGCGGCCCGAACGATTTCGTGAACACCGACGCGCTGCTCCTCGGCGATCGACCGGTGGTCGCGAAAGCGCAGTTGATCTACCGGCTGCCATACGGGTTCCAGCTGTCGGGCAACCTGCAGCACCAGACGGGCCGACCGTGGGCGCGGCAGATCCGCGTCGCCGGGTTGAATTTCCCGGCGCGTCCG
>QHWK01000423.1 GCA_003223775.1 Acidobacteriota bacterium | reverse complement strand
TCGAAGTCCATGGTGCGCGGTATCCCGAGCACCTCCAGAAGATGGTCGGGAGGTAGGCCATGCAGAGGCGGACTCCCGGGAGCGGATTGGCTATGTCGAGCCATACGAGAAGTCGTCGAACACGGTCACGCTATCCGCCTTCGTCCAGACGCCCACCCTTCCGGCGTCCTTGAACGTCTCGTCGTCCCAGTCGAAAGCTTTCTGTCCGTTGAACATCACGACGAAGTGGCTGCCCTGGAACTCCCCTCGCAGCGTGTGCCACTGACTCCCGGCCACGGTCATCCGGGTGCGCTTCTTCTCCGTTCGCCGGCCGTTGATCGTGTGATAGATCGTGACGTTGTTCTCGAGCGCGTTCGCGCGGGCGACGTAGTAGTTGTTCGCGTCCTTCGCGCGCCAGACGAGCCCGCCGGCTTGATCTTCTTTCCCGGACATCGCCTTGAACTTCACATCGACGAACCCGTCCTTCAAGGTGGTATCGTCTTTGAGGCACACGGGGTACGTCGCCTGACCCGATTGCCTGAGCACATTCGGTTTGCTCGGCGCGGTGTTGTCCTGGACGACGGTCCAATTCGCATGCCCGTGCCGGTCTGTGCGGCCGTCCACCCGCTCGGCGGCTTGCCGACGTCGTCCCCGTTACGCCGTCGCTGTTATGTGCGGTTCGGCGCGCCCAGTCGCGGCAGACTGATTCGAAACACTGATCCTTTGCTCGTGGGTTCGAGCGCTATCTGGCCGCCGTTCGCTTCCACGGCCCATTTCGCGATCGCGAGTCCCAGCCCGGTTCCGCCCATCTCCCGTGCGCGGCCCTCGTCGATCCTGTAGAAACGGTCGAAAATGCGATCGCGGTGCTCCGGCGGAATGCCCGAGCCCTCGTCCGCCACTGTCATCGTGGCCTGCTCGGGACCACCGTCGACGTGAATCGTGATCGTCGATGCTTCCGGGCTGTACTTGATCGCGTTGTCGACGAGGTTCGTCACTGCGTCCCTCAGCACCAGACGATCCGCCAGAACGCGAACGTTCGCAGCCGACGCCACGTCGAGCCGCTGCCGCCGTTCTTCGGCCAGCACGCTGAGCGAGGAGGCCACATCTCGGGCGAGGTCGCCGAGGTCGACGACGTCCCGCGACAGGCGCACCGTGCCCGCATCTCCGCGAGAGAGTTGCAGGAGCGTATCGATCAGCCGAGTGAGCCGATCGACCTCCTCGAGCATCGAGCCCATCGCCTCTTTGTATTCGGCGGGTGTCCGGGTTTCGCGAAGGCTCAGCTCGCCGATCCCTCGGATGACTGACAGCGGCGTGCGCAATTCGTGTGAGGCGTCGGCCGTGAATCGCCGGAGCTGGTCGAAGGACGATTCCAGACGAGCGAACGCGTCGTTGATCACGGCCGCCAGTGTGCCGATTTCGTCATGCGCGTTGGAGACCGACAACCGTTCGTGGAGGCGCTCCGCAGTAATGCGGCGCGATTCGGCCGCGAGGTGATCGATCGGCGCCAGTGCGCGCCGGGCCAGTACATACCCACCCACTCCTGCCAGCACGACGATGACCGGCAGCCCGAGGACCAGCACGACCAGGATTTCGCCAAGCTGCTGTTCGACGCGGTCCTCGGGACTCGCCGCGACGACGTGGTCCGGCTCAGTGTGCGTTTCTTCTTCGAGCTGCTCGTGAAACTCGTGACGCACCGCCAAAAAGGTGACGGCCGCATACACGACCAACATCAACGCCAGGACGGCCGTGTACCAGGCGGTCAAGCGGACGCGTATCGACGCCGTGGACCACCAGCGGATCACGGCTCACCCTCGCGGACGACGAAGCCCACACCGCGCACCGTGTGTATCAATCGTGCGGCGCCGTCGAGATCGACTTTGCGTCGAAGCCGCGCCATCTGCACGTCGATGACGTTGTCGAGCGGCGTCGCGCGGCGCGGTTCCTTCCAGACATCCCTCGCCAGCATTTCGCGCGACACGAGACTCCCCTGATGGCGCAGCAGGTACTCGAGCAGCTCGAACTCGCGACCGGTGAGGTCGATCGCACGATCGCCGCGAACGACTCTCCGTGCGACGAGGTCCATTTCGAGGTTGGCGACTTTGAGCCGAAGGATCTCCGACGAACGACCGCGGCGCAGGAGCGCGCGAATCCGTGCGAGCAGCTCCGGCAGCGCGAACGGCTTCACCAGATAATCGTCCGCTCCGCGATCCAATCCGAGGACTCGATCCTCGACGCCGTCGCGCGCCGTGAGAATGAGCACCGGTGTCTCGACGTGCCGCTGTCGGAGCGTCTGGAGAATCTCGAGCCCGCTGCGTCCGGGGAGCATCAGATCGAGCACCACCAGGTCGAACAGCTCGGCGTTCGCGCGGTAGAACCCGTCCTCACCGGTGGCCGCGACGACGACGTCGTAGTGCTCGGCCTCCAGTGCGGACGACAGCACCTGCGCCAGCTTCCGTTCGTCCTCCACGATCAGCACGCGCACGACTTCGCATGTTACCGGCCGGCGCCGGCTTCGAATCTGACTTTTGTGTCAGGTAGTTCGCGCCGCGCCGAAGACTGAAATGGCATCGTCACCAACCCCGGGCACGACGCCTTGCTCATGCCCTCTGCGTTGTCGAGTCCATAGACCACGGACGCGGCTCGAGTCGAAGGCGTGTACGTCCCGAGGAGACGGTCGTAGATCGTCAGAAGATTCGCGTAGTTCGAGTTGGTCTCCGAGAAGTCGCGCGAATGATGAATCTTGTGGACGTTCGGTGTCACCCAGACCAACGACAGGACACGGTCGAGCGGCGGCCAGAGCCGAATGTTTCCGTGCTCGATCACGCCGTTGGTCGCCTGCAGCAGCCGCTGGATGACGACGGCCTGCGCCGGGATGCCCAGCAGCCAGATCGGCACGATCGCAAACAAGAACCGCCACCCCGTCTCGACCGGATGGGTCCGATACGTCGTCGTGACGTCGACGAACGCATCGCTGTGATGGACGCGATGGAATCGCCACATCGCCGGCCAGGCGTGCATCGTCCGATGCGAGGCGTAGCCGACGGAAAAGTCGAGCACGACGATTCCGACGACGATGTCGAGCCAGATGGGCCATCCCAGACGTGCAAGCAGGCCGGTCGGCCGGAGGGACAAGGCAGCCGTCGCCGCGACCGATGCCAGCAGCCAATTCGAGACGAACGACAACGCCGTCAGCCCGAGGTTCGCGCCTCGTCTGCCGCGCGCCCATGGCCTGGCCACGAACATCGGCAGTGCCGTTTCGATCAGCGCGCCAATGGCCATGATGGTCAGGATGATCGTGACGTTGGTCAGAAACTCGCGAGCCGTCATGAAATGCCTCCCGCTCGCAATCCTAGAGGCGGCGAGCTCGGCGACAACTGACGACTCCCTGATCTTTCTGTCAGGATTCGCAGACACGATCGGCCATAACACACAATGACGTCCTGGTGGGCGACCTCGTCGTGCTGCAAGACGAAGTGAACAAGGTGATGTCGGCACGGCGCACGGTTCTCGCCGCGGTGACCGCGGCCGTGGTGGCGGCTGGCCATGCGCCCGCGTCGGCGCAAGGCGTCGCACCCACGCTTCGCGCCGGAACAATCTCGA
>QHWK01000168.1 GCA_003223775.1 Acidobacteriota bacterium | reverse complement strand
GTCTCGTACCCGGGCGGCGTGTAGACGTGCATGCGGCGTATGCCGCCGAGCGCGCTCGAGTTGTAGTGAACCGCGGCGACCGCACCGTGCGGCACATTGCGCGTGTCGAAGATGTCCGATCCGGGAACGACCGCGAGGCTGTAGACCGTCGTGTTCGTCTGGCTGGTTCGCGGATTACGCGCATCGACGACGATGACGCCGTCGACGGCGAAGACGTAGCGGTACGCGCCGGCGGGAAGCGGACCGAAGGTCGCCTCCCAGACGCCGTCGGATCCTTTCGCAAGCTGCGGCGGCGCGACGCCGCGGCCGCCGACGCCCGGAATATCGCCGGGGCTGCGCAGCTCGACTTTCTGCGCAGACGGCGCGAGCACGCGGAAGGTCACGCGCCGATCGGTACGCACCTCCGGCGAAGTGACGGTTGGCGCCTGCGTCGCGCCCGGCGCCGGCGGCTGCGCAAACGCGGCGAACGCCGATGCGAGCACGCAGCCGGCCAGTGCTCCGCGGCGGATGCTCAGCAGGAAGCGGGGCTGCATCATTTGTCTCTCCTTGTCACTTCGCGGTCCTGCGGCCTTCTCTCTTTGGCGCGAAGGATTGTAATCGGTTTCATGCGCCGTTCTACCTTATAATTGCGCGGAACACGACGCCGTGCGAACCATCTTCCTCTGCCTCGGCGTAGCGGTTTTGCTTGCAGCCGGCGCGGCGTCCGCGCCGAGCGCGCACGCTGCCGCGGGCAGCGCAACCGGCGTCGGCCAGCCCGGGCCCGAATACGCCACGCTCGTCTCCACCTACTGCGTGACGTGCCACAACGATCGGCTCAAGACGGCCGGCCTCTCACTGCAGGGCCTCGATCTCGCAAACGTTCCCGATCACGCGCGCGTGTGGGAGCAGGTGGCGCGCAAGTTAAGGTCCGGCGAAATGCCGCCGTCCACGGTTCGCAACCGGCCGGATCCGCGCGCCGCATCGGCGCTCGTCGAATATCTCGAGACGACGCTCGACCGCGCGGCGGTCGTCCATCCCAACCCGGGCCGCACGCCGGTGCATCGCCTGAACCGCGCCGAGTACAGCAACGCGGTCCGCGATCTGCTCGCCGTCGACGTGAAGCCCGGCGAGTGGCTGCCGGTCGACGACTCGGGCTACGGCTTCGACAACATCGCCGCCGTGCTCTCCACCTCGCCCGCGCTGCTCGATCGCTACATGTCCGCCGCGCGCAAGGTGGCGCGCCTCGCGGTCGGCGATCTCACCATGCGGCCGGTCGAAGAGATCTACGACGCGCACCGCGATCCGAACAAGGGCAGCCGCAACGAGCAGTTGAACGACGACCTGCCGTTCGATTCGCGCGCCGGCATGACGGTGGCGCATTACTTCCCGCTCGACGCCGAGTACGTCTTCAAGGTCCGCTTCCTCGGCGTGCAGACGGGCGGCGAGGAAGCCGAGATCGATCCGTTCCAGGTGCGGGTGCCGGTGAAAGCGGGCCTGCACACGATCGGCGTCACGTCGCCGCGCGAGAATCTCGAGCCCGAGAACGAAGCGCCGCCCGGCGGCTTCGGGCCCGGCGGAGGACGCGGCGCCGGGGCCGTGCAGATTCCGACGCCCGTCGATCTCAGGCTCTCGGGCGCGCGCGTGCAGCGCTTCGACGTGCGCGCGTCGAACCCCGACGTCAGCAAACTGATCGTCGGCGGACCCTACAATCCGACCGGCCGCGGCGACACGCCGAGCCGCCGCGCGATCTTGGCGTGCACGCCGGCGCAGCCCGCGCAGGAACCGGCGTGCGCGCGCACGATTCTCACGAGCCTCGCGCACCGCGCGTTCCGGCGTCCGGTGACGAACGCCGACGTCCAGCCGCTCGTCGCGTTCTATCAGAAGGCGCGATCGCGCGGCGAGGACTTCGAGAGCGGCATTCAGGCGGCAATCGAGGCGATGCTCGTCTCGCCGGAGTTCCTCTTCCGGATCGAGATCGATCCGGCGGCCGCGGAGAACGCCGCGCGCGCCGTCAACGACGTCGAGCTCGCGTCGCGCCTCTCCTTCTTCCTGTGGAGCACGATTCCCGACGCCGAGCTGCTCGCGGCGGCCGAGCGCAACGCGCTGCACGATCCGGCGGTCCTCGAGCGCGAGGTGCGGCGCATGCTCGACGACCCGCGCGCCGACGCGCTGGTGTCGAATTTCGCGGGCCAGTGGCTGCAGCTGCGCAACGTCGGTACCGCGAAGCCCGATCCGGTGATCTTCCCGTTCGACGAGGCGCTGCGCGACGCGTTCTTCACCGAGACGCGGCTCTTCGTGTCGAGCATCTTCCGCGAGGACCGCGGCCTGCTCGATCTGCTGTCGGCCGACTACACGTTCGTCAACCAGCGGCTCGCCGGGCATTACGGCATTCCACGCGTGTACGGATCGCAGTTCCGCCGCGTCACCGTCTCCGACGTGAATCGCCGCGGGCTCCTCGGCCAGGGCAGCGTGCTGACGGTCACGTCGTATCCGAACCGGACGTCGGTCGTGCAGCGCGGCAAATGGATTCTCGAGAACCTGCTCGGCACGCCCCCGCCGCCGCCGCCGCCCGACGTGCCCGAGCTGAAAGCGGCGCCGCACGGGAAGCTGCTCTCGATGCGCGAGCAGATGCAGGTGCACCGCGCCAACGCGGTGTGCGCCGCCTGCCATAGCCGCATGGATCCGATCGGGTTCGCGCTCGAGAATTACGACGCGGTCGGCCGCTGGCGCGCCGAGGACGCGGGCGCGCCGATCGACGCGAGCGGCAAGCTGCCCGATGGCACGGCGTTCGACGGCCCGGCCGGGCTCCGCGACCTGCTGCTGACCAAATACCGCGCGGACTTCGTTCGCACCGCGACGGAAAAGCTGCTGACCTACGCGCTCGGCCGCGGCGTCGAGTACTACGACGCGCCCGCGATTCGCGCGATCGATCGCGAGGCGGCGCGCGATAATTACCGGATCTCGTCGTGGATCCTCGCCGTTGTGAAGAGCATGCCGTTCCAGATGCGGAGGGCGTCGGAATCATGAAATACACGCACGCAATGCCCCGGCGCACGTTCCTGCGCGGCCTCGGCGCGACGATGGCGCTGCCGCTGCTCGACTCGATGGCGCCCGCGGCGTCGGTGTCCGCGGCCTCGGCGCCGCCCATCCGCCTCGGCTACGTCTACACGCCCAACGGCATCGTCGGCGCGTGCGACAAGAGCCCGCGGCCGTTCATGTGGACGCCGAAAGCCTCCGGCGCGAACTTCGAGTTCAGCCCGACGATGAAGGTGCTCGAGCCCTTCCGCGACGAGATCAACGTGTTCAGCGGGCTCGCGCAGGTGACGGGCCGCGCGCTTGGCGACGGCCCGGGCGACCACGCGCGCGCGACGGCGACGTTTCTCACCGGCGTCCATCCGTACAAGACCGGCGGCGCCGATTTCCACCTCGGGATCTCCGCCGATCAGATCGCGGCGAAGGAGCTCGGCAAGTTCACGCAGCTGGCGTCGCTCGAGCTCGGGCTCGAGCCGCAGCCGCTCGCGGGCAACTGCGATTCGGGCTACACGTGCGCGTACATGTCGATGTCGTGGCGCGGGCCGACGAGCCCGCTGCCGGCCGAGATCAACCCCCGCACCGTCTTCGAGCGGCTGTTCGGCGACGGCGACAGCACCGACGCGCGCGCGCGCATCGCGCGGCTCGAGAGCCAGCGGAGCGTGCTCGACTACGTTTCGAGCAGCCTGTCGCGCCTGCGCATGTCGCTCGGCGTCGGCGACAAGCGGAAGCTCGAGGAGTACCTCGAGTCGGTCCGCGACATCGAGCGGCGCATTCAGCTCGCCGAATCGCAGAACGTGGAGCTGCCGCACATCGAGCGGCCCGGCGCGATCCCGGAGGACTACCTGCACTACACGAAGCTGATGATCGACATGCAGGTCGTCGCCTGGCAGACCGACATGACGCGCGTCGCGTCGCTGATGCTCGGGCGCGACGGCAGCAACCGCGCGTATCGCGAGATCGGCATCTCCGACGGCCATCACTCCATCTCGCACCACCAGGGCGATCAGGAGCGGCTCGACAAGCTGATCAAGATCGACGAGCTGCACGTCTCGATGTTCGCGTATCTGCTCGAGAAGCTGAAGGCGACGCCCGACGGCGACGGCACGCTGCTCGATCACGCGCTCGTGCTCTTCGGCAGCAGCATCAGCGAGTCGAACATCCACACGCACGACGATCTGCCGATCGTGCTCGCCGGGCGCGCCAGCGGACGGCTGAAGGGCAACCGGCATCTCGCCTACGCGAAGGAGACGCCGCTCAACAATCTGTTCCTCAGCACGTTCGATCTGGCCGGCGTGCCGCACGTCGAGGGCTTCGGCGACAGCACGGGCCGGCTGACGGACCTGTAGAGACGTCCCGCGACCGTGCTTCGACGTCGTCAACGGTTCCACATCGATGTAGGGCGGCCCTTTCGGGGCCGCCGCCGGGGCGAGGCTGAAAGCCTCGCCCTCCAGGCGTTGATGAAACGTGGCCGGCGCTGGCTGGCTGCGATCACGGCGCTCGTCGCGACGGCGCTCGTCGCGCCGCTGCACGCGCAGCCGCGCGACGCGCGGCTCATCGACGCCGTGAAGCGCCGCGACGACAAGGCGTTTACAGCGCTCCTGCGCGCGAAGGTGGACGTGAACGCCGCGCAGCCGGACGGCGCGACGCCCCTCGCCTGGGCGGTGCACCTCGGCGAGCGACGCATGGCGGAGGCGCTGCTCGACGCCGGCGCGAACGCGAACGCCGCCGACGAGTACGGCGAGACACCGCTGACGCTCGCGGCGGCCAATGGCGACGCCGCGCTCGTCGAACGGCTCGTCGCCGCCGGCGCCGACGTACGCGCCGCGCGCTGGAACGGCGAGACGGCCGTCATGATCGCCGCCGGCGCCGGCAGCCTCGAGAGCATCCGGCAGCTTGCGAAGAGCGGCGCGGACGTGAACGCCGCCGAGCCGCGCGGCGGCCAGACGGCGCTCATGTGGGCCGCCGCCGAAGGCCACCTCGACGTCGTCGCCGGGCTGATCGAGCTCGGCGCGAGAGTCGACGCGGCGTCGGCGAAAAACGGGTTCACGCCGCTCGTCTTCGCCGCGGTGAAGAACGACGTGCCGTCGATGAAGGCGCTCCTCGCCGCCGGCGCGAACCCGAATGCCGCGCTGCGCTCCGGCGCGACGCCGATCATCGTCGCGATGCAGTACCGCCACACGGATGCGGCGCTCGCGCTGCTCGAGGCGGGCGCCGACATCAAGGTCCGCGATCGCGCCGGCAGCACCATGCTGCACCTCGCGGCGCAGACCGGCGACCTCGCGCTCGTGCGCGCGCTCCTCGGCAAGGGCGCCGACGCGAACGCGCGCACGCCGAAATCGACCGCGCCCGCGGGCGCGCGCGGCGGCGGCGGCGGGTTCGGCCGCGGCGTCGCCGGCGAGGAGACGCCACTCATGATGGCCGCGCGCACCGATCACGATCCGGTGATGCGCGCGCTCGTCGCCGCCGGCGCCGATCCGAGCCTCAAGGCGCAGGACGGCACGACGCTGCTGATGGCGGCGGCCGCCGGCTCGCGCCTCCAGACCTTCAAGTACGCCTACGAGCTGGATCCGCACGTCGACGTCGTCTCATCGACCGGCAACACGCCGATGCACGTCGCGGTCGGGATGAACGGCCGCACGCAGCCCGAGGTCTGCGAGGTGATTCAGTTCCTCGCCGATCACGGCGCGGCGCTCGACGAGCTGAACGACGCGAAGCGCACGCCGATCTCGATCGCCGACAACCTGCCCGTCGATCTCGCGGTCGATCTGCTGACGAAGCTGATCACCGAGCGCGGCGAGAAGCCGAAGATCCCCTCGAAGCGCTGATGCGGTGCGCGAAGCCTGTTGCACGGACCCTTTTTCGGATTCCAGTTCACTAGAGAGGGCCTGCGATGATGCGCGTCGCCCGCATCTCGGTTCTGATCGCGTCCGCACTCGTCGCGCAGGGTCCATTGATCGATCTGCCGCCGCTCGACTACTCGCTCGGCGGCGACTCGCAGCCGCACGCCGGCGTGCCGGCAGGCGCGGTCACCAAACACGTGCTCCCGCCCGGAAAATTCTTCCCCGGCACGCCGCACAACTATCAGGTCTACGTGCCGGCGCAGTACGACGCGAGCCGCGCGATCCCGTACATGATCTTTCTCGACGGCGGCGGCTACGCCGGCAACGCCGTCCGCGTACCGGTCGTCCTCGACAACCTCATCGCGAAGCGCGACGTGCCGCCGATGATCGCGATCTTCGTCGATCCCGGCGTGATGCCCGCGCTCTCCAGTCAGGCGCAGAACCGCTACGAGCGCATCTTCGAGTACGACTCGCTGACGCCGCGCTTCGCGAGCTTCCTGATCGATGAGCTCGTGCCCGAAGTCGGCGGGCAGTACAACCTCTCGAAGGATCCGAACGATCACGGCATCGCCGGCATCAGCACCGGCGGCGTCGGCGCGTTCGTCGCCGCGTGGAACCGGCCCGACCAGTTCCGCCGGGTGATCACGTGGGTCGGCAGCTTCGGCAACTTCCGCGGCGCCGATCGCCTGCCGGGCCTCATCCGGCGCACCGAGCCGCGGCCGATCCGCGTCTTCATGCAGACAGGCCGGCAGGATCTCGTGAACTACGCGGGCAGCTGGTACCTCGAGAACCCGCGGATGGCGGCGGCGCTCGAGTTCGCGGGCAACGACGTGAAGATCGAGCTCGGCGAAGACGGCCACAGCAATCGCCACGGCGCGTCGATGCTTCCGGACACGCTGCGCTGGCTCTGGCGCGACTACCCGCAGCCGATTGCGGTGAAGGAACCGGCGCAGGGCGCGGGACGCGGCGTCTTTGCGCAGCTCGTCCCGCGCCGCGAGCTGCTGCCGCCGCCGCCGAATCCGGCGCGCGAGGGCGGCCCCGCCCGCGGCGCGGCGCAGCCGGCCGCGCCGGCCGCGGGGCGAGGCACCGGCCCGCGCGGCGCCGTCTACGCGTTGATCTACCGCGACAAGCCGTGGGAGCAGGTCGGCGACACCTACAAGTCGGCGGCGAGCCCGGCGATGGACAAGGACGGCAGCGTCTTCTTCGCCGACCCGCTCGACGGCAGGATCTACAAATCGGACGCCGCCCGCGCGGTGACGCTCTTCAAGTCGAACACGCACGGCGCGCGAGCGCTGCGCGTCGGCGCCGACGGCCGCCTCTATGCGTCGCAGCCCTCGATGCACCGCATCGTGTCGTACGGCGCGGCGAGCGACGAGCGAATCGTCGCGCAGAAGGTCCGCGCCGACGATCTCGCGCTCACGAGGAGCGGCGCCGTCTACTACGTCGACACGGCGCAGAAGCTGGTCGGCTGCATCGACGCGAACGGCCGCCAGCGCATCGTCTACAGCGGCGGCGAGATCATGAAGCCGGCGGCGCTGACGCTGACGCCGGATCAGGCGATGCTGCTCGTCGCCGACGCGATGGATCGCTACCAGTGGTCGTTTCAGATCGCGGCCGACGGTTCGCTCGTCAACGGCGAGCCGTTCCAGCGCCTCGAGATGCCGGAGGAGGGATTGTTCAGCGGCGTCGGCGGGCTCACGGTGGACTCGATCGGCTACATGTGGGCGACGAGCGCCATGGGCATCCAGGTCTGCGAGCAGCCGGGGCGCTGCTCGAACATCCTGAACAAGCCGGAATTCACCAGCGCGCCGATCGCCGACATCGCCTTCGGCGGCCCCGACCGCGCGTGGCTCTACGTCACGCAGGGCGGCAAGCTCTTTCGACGCGCAACCAGACGCACAGGAGTCGTCGCGTGGGAACCGATCAAGCCGCCGCAGCCGGGCCTCTGAGCGGGGAACCACGAAGGCACGAAGAAAACCGAAGATCACGAAAAAGAATTCTTTTGTACACAAAGTTCTTCGTGTTCCTTGTTTTTCTTCTTCGTGCCTTCGTGTTTCCCCGCGCGCAGGAGAGCGGGAAGACGGTCGCCGACGGCGTCTACACCGACGCGCAGGCGGCGCGCGGCGCGGCGGTGTACGACACGGCGTGCGCCGGCTGTCACCGCGCCGATCTCGGCGGCGGCACGGGCCCCGCGCTCCGCGATCAGCGCTTCGCGCGGCAGTTCGCCGGAAAAGATCTGCGCGCGTTCTTCACCAAGATCGCGACGACGATGCCGCGGAACGCTCCGGCGAGCCTGGGCGACAACGTGTACCTCGACATCGTCGCGCACCTGCTGAAGGAGAACGGCTTCCCCGCCGGATCGCAGGAACTGACGGCCGACACGCTCGACGGCGTGGGCGTGCTGCCCGGCCGATCGAAGCCGGCGCCGCCGATCGGCGGTTTTTCGTACGTCGAAGTCGTCGGATGCCTCGCGCCCGGCCCGCAGCACACGTGGCTGCTGACGCACGCGAGCGAGCCCGTCGTGCCGGCCGCGGGCGCGCCGCCGCCGGCGTCCGCCGCCGCGGCGCGGCCGCTCGGCGGCGCGACGTTTCATCTGCTGGACGCGATGGCGTACGCGCCCGAGGCGCACGCCGGCCACAAGATGTACGTCCGCGGCCTGCTGATCAAGCTGCCCGACGAGGAGCGGATCGCGATCAGCGCGTTCGAGATGCTCGCGCCGCAGTGCGGCGCGCCGTAGGGATTGGGGATTGGGGGTTGGGGATTGGAAGGGATTGGGGAACAGGGATTGGAGGCGATACGGCATGACAGCCGTGATCCAACCAATCCCCAATCCCCAATCCCTACACTCGCATCAGAATCCCACGCGAATCTGCAACTGCATGTTCCGCAGCGGCTGCGCATTGGTCGCGGCGCCGAAGCCGGCGTTGCGCGGCTGGAGGCGGTTCGGATCGACCGTTCCGTCCGGCAGGTACTGCGAGTTGACGACCGTCAGATCGGTCGGGCTGCGATAGATCACATTGGAGTTGCGGTTGTTGTAGATCACCGTGTTGAACACGTTGAACACGTCGAGGCGGAATTGGATGGTACGGACGCCGCCCAGCCGGATATTCCGCGCGATAGCCAGGTCCTCCGTGTGATCCGGACACCCGCCGAGGATGTAACGGCCCGATTCGAGGCCGACGCTGCCGTAGGTCGGCCCGGTCACCGAGCCCGTGTTGAACTGCTGGTACTGATTGCTCGAGCAGCCGGAACCGGGGTCGCCGACGTATTTGATCTTCGCGGCGTAATCCGGCGAGCCGGTGAGGTTCGTGGTCGTTCCGTTGTTCTGGTAGGTGTACGTGATGTCATAGCGACCGTTCGCGCAATTGCTCCCTGCCGGCGCGTTGGTCAGGGTGCAGTTGGCCTGTGCGTTGCCGTTGGCCTGAATCGCGCCGGGCTGATACGCCGAACCTGCCGTCAGCACGCTCGACAACTGCCAGTCGCTGAGGATCTGCCGCACCACGCTGTTTGCCTTCGACGGACCCGGGATGTTCCATACCGCGTAGCTCTTGATCACGTGGCGCTGGAGCGCGAGGTTCTCGTTCAGCGCTTCATACTCCGCCTGATCCGGCCGGACCGAGATCGTACCGTCAGCGGCGTGCTGCAGACGGATCTGGAGGCCGGTGTTGCCCTTGAACGACAACCCGAGGTTGTAGTTCGCGCCGAACGCCAGGCCGTTCGTGAACCGGCGATTCAGCGAGAACTGCAGCCCGTGGTACTCGTCCCAGTACCGCGTCTCCTGCTCGTTGATGTTGCTGTAGCCGCGGTACGCGCGCAGCAGGTTCGACGTGTACGCGCTCGCCCCGGGAACGCTGCTCGGGCCGAGCGTCGGATCCTGGTTCTGCGGCAGGTACGCCGCCCCGATATCGACGGCGTTCAGATCGACGGAGCCGTTCGCGCCGCCCTGGAACTGTCGCAGCCGGTTGAAGCCGTGATTGCCGATATAGGAGACGTCGAGCACGGCCGCCCACGGCAGCGCCATCTGCACGCCGCCCTGCCACTGCCACGACGACGGAATGCCCGCGTTGTACTGGAACGTGATCAGCGCCGGCACGCCCTGGCTGCTCAGGCCGGTGCCGAGCGTCTGCAGCTGACCGTTGCGGAGATCCTGCGACGTCGAGATCGGCGGGTTGCCCGGAATCGAAAACACCGTGTTGCCGTCGGGCCGATCGAAGAAGAGACCGCCGCCGCCGCGGAGGACGAATTTCGAGTCGCCCGTGAGGTCGTACGCCATCCCGAAGCGCGGCGCGGCGACGAGCTTCGGCCACACGTACGAGGTGTCGGCGATGCCGTCGCCTGCCCTGTGGATCCCGTCGGTCAGGTTGCCGGTGCCAGGCACCACCGTGCCGATGAGCGCCGCGCTGTTCGCCGCGCCCGGCGCCGTCACGATCTGTCCGTTGCGCGGATCGACGGCGTTGCGCGCGTTGCCCGAACACACGATCGCGCCGTTGTTGCAGCCGGCGACGTAGAGCAGCGGCGCGCTGCCGAGCGTCCACTGGTCGGCGAAGAAGTTCGACATCTGCAGGAACTGGTCGTACTGCGGGCCCTGGTGCGTGAACCGTACACCGTAGTCGAGCGTCAGCCGGCCGTTCACCTTCCAGTTGTCCTGCAGGTAGAACTCGGTGTTGTTGTAGATCATGCTGCCTTCGATGAGGCTCGACTGCTGCAGGTACTGCGTGAAGACGCCGGTCGCCGCGTTCGAGAAGCCGAAGCCGGTGTCGAGCGCGTTGTTCGTGTCGTTGCCGAAGTTCACGTAGCCCTGGAAGCCGAGGTTCGGCACGCCGCCGGCGCCGGTGTTCTGCGCCTTGAAGCTGTGGTTGTTGTAGAAGCCCGCCTTGCTCGTGTGCGAGCCCCACACTTTCGTCAAGCTGATCGCGACGTCCTGCGTGCGGTTGATGTTGAGGAATCCGGGGAAGAGCTGGTTCGGCGGCCCCGGCAGATCGCCCACGCCCGCCGTGCCGGTTTGCGTCGGCACGATACGGCTGCCCCACCCGAACGCCGGCGGCAGATTGATCCGCGTCCCGTCGAACCACACCGGGTTCAGATCGTTCAGCACAGTGAACGCGTAGTAGCGGCTGTCGACGACGCCGGCGTTCGGGTAGAGCAGCGGGAAGCCGGGAAGGCTGCCCAGCCTGTTCGTCGAGTCGTTGACGAGGATGCCGCCGGTGAGGATGCCGCCGATCGAGCCACCGCCCGCAAGCTGATTGCGGATGAACCCGTACGTGCCTTCGAGGAAGGTCGAGTTGTTCAACTGGTAGTCGACC